>CAMTMX010000075.1 GCA_947073495.1 uncultured Porphyromonadaceae bacterium | reverse complement strand
ATTACCATAATACCGCATCTCTCCGGCGCTTTTTGCCTTGTTCTTCAGTCACGTAGCAATGGCTACGCTCCTTCATCTCAAGACAAAAATCGCTCAGAGACCTGCGGCCCCAGCGTTAACAAATATTGGGGAATGGGGTCTAAGATATTCTTCTTTTCCTGTAAACTCATAGAGGATCATTGGAATCTTCATTAGTTCATTCATAGTCACTCCATGCATGCTGAAAACGGAATCGTCAAGACAATTCTCTTGAGTGAGTTCGGATCCATTCTGTGCCCATGCCGCTTCCGCAAGGTTTAGGAGTTCAGGATTTTTTGTGATTGAATATGTCCACAGCAATCCTTCCACATTCACTACAAATCTATTTCTTCCAAGCTCTTCGACCGGAAACGAAAGATAATGTCTTTCCAGGGCCTTTGGTATACGTTCATCACCGGTTGCTTCATAATACGCCTTCACAGCCCTGAAATATACCGCCCAAGGCCACGCCATTGATTGGGCGTCAGCGCCAAGTCTCCCTTCCGGTCTGTCAATAGAATTGACCTTTAATTGCTTTTCAATATCATTCCGGCGTCGATTTATTCTTGCAAGCGCCTTAGGGTCTTCTGTCACTTCAGCATCAAACCGACGTCCCTTTTTCATCAATGAATCTACATCTGCCTGAGTATATGGGACACCTTTTTTTGCCGGCAATGGATGGCATAAGACCCATTCAATGTTTTCTTTTGCGATATCTATCAAAGCCTCGTCTTTCAATAGATATCCCAATCTCGTGAGACCACAAGATAATAAGCGGTCTGCTCATATCGCCACCAGTCCGCTCCTCGATTTTCAGAATCCCGTTTCAAATCACCAACCCATAGATCGGAGTCAAAAGGGTATGACATCGCCTCTGGATGACTGGTAAGTCCACTATCCTGTCTTACCAGAATTTCTTTCAGCTATCCGTGCGGACGTATGTCGGCATGAAATCCGTCAATAAATACGGCATGTTGTGGAATAGGTACAGATTTACTTACGGGAGATGTCGCAAATACATTAACGGCAAGTAACGCCGATACTCCCAATGCGATAGACGATAAGAGTTTCATGTTGTTAAGAATTTATTTAGTCAATTCATCCGCTGCATCTACCCTAAAAAGGCATATACACCGGATGTTACAAATTTGTTCTATAGAAGAATTTGTTAAACTTCATGCGGGATATTCCTAATATTGGATGCTTAAATTAGAAAAAGATTAATCGCCTCTTCAAAAAAATAAGAGACCGTCAAAACAGTCTCTTATTCTTATTGTAATAATTAGTTTGATTTTATCGGAATTATTTATCCCGGATAGACCACATGGATATTGGCGCGACGGTTGTGGGCTTCGTCACCATAGTTGGTGGTTTCTCCGTTTGAGACAACTTTTACATGATCAACCGGCACACCGTGTGCCACAAGGTAATTGGCGACATTGTTAGCCCGCTTTTCACTAAGATTTTTATTGTAGTTTTCGTTGCCTACCTGGCTTGCGTATGCCGTCACAACAACATCCGCCCCTGTCTCCTCTATCTTATCAGCCACCTGATTCAACCTACTGTTATCTACAACTGCAGATTTATCATTACCGAAATAGTAGACATAATCTTCCACGCTCCCGGGAGCACCAACTACAGTCACGCCATCCAATCCCACTGTCTGACCTTGGGTGTTCTCTTTAGCTTCGTTCTTTGACACATAAGCATATCGGTTACCGTCAACCCCGTTATTGTCATTCCTGAGTCCATAATAAAGACCGAGACCGACAATGAATAGCCCGACAAGTCCGGCAAGACACCAAGCCCACCAACTTGATTTACTACCTCCGGCAATAGGTGCCCCCACCGCTTCAGTTTCTACAGGAGCGGCAGCAAAAGCAGCAGCCTTGGCTGGATGATCTTCTATAAGATGCTGCGGATGGTCCTCTATCAATTTTTGAGGATGATCCTCTATGAGATGCTCTTCATAGCTTAATTTTGAACGTACATTACACGAATCTCCGTCGTGAATCTGTGATTGATAATTCTTGCGCGTTTTCATAGGATTTCGGATTTTGTTTGAATTAACAACAATCCGGATTATCCCTTTTATCGCTTTTTATATGCTAACCCGTCTCATTTTTAACACATTTTCGAATTAGATATCACTTTGGTCGCAATTATTTCATAATCTCCAACACAATGAAACCTATTTTTATTATCCCTCGTCATCATGTTGATTAGAGCGCATTCCCTGGCATCATGTGAGAGGAAGTACGGCGGGATGTAGCGAGCGGAAAGCGGCGTGGCGCAACCTGATTTCATCAAGACGCTTGTTTTCCCGCTCAATCATATCTTCCGACGGACATCGAGTAGAATTGGGTAAGGGTCGATGTCGCCATGCCCGTAAAATCTTCTCCCCTTCTTTCAATATCGTTTCCCCGGCGCCATCCACATAAGTAGCCTTGAATATTTCCCAGATATATTCCACAGCCTCTTCCGAAGGGTGTACAAGATCGGAAGCATAAAAGCGATAGTCTCGCAAATCATCGTTGACAATCTCGTATGCCGGGAAATAATGGCAATAATCAATCTTATCACACAATTCCTCAACGGCAAGGAGCAAAACCGCCTTGGAGTGAGAATTACCGGCAAAACCATCTTTAAGATGCCTCACCGGACTGACCGTGAACACAATCTGCAATTGCGGATACCGCTCTTTCAGCATTTTCGCCAGTGTGCTCCATCTTTCAACAATCTCCCCTGCCGTAACCCTTTTTCTCACAAACATGTTAGCCGGCTGTTTATGGCAATTCGCCACCACATAGTCCTTACGATCGGCAAGATAATAGCACCAGGAAGTGCCAAAAGTCACAAACAATGCCTGAGCCTCTCCGAGAAGCTTGTCAATCATCTCTTTCCGACTCAGAAAAGCCGCCATACAGTCATCCCTGTTTTCCGCCGATATTTTCGAGTCGAAGAGCCAGGAATGATAGTTGCCCGATGATTTAAACAAGGATTCATAAAATTCCATGCCGGAATGAGACGAAAAGAGAAGCGATCGCAAAGCCTGTTCGATAGATATAGGGTTGTAGAGCGTGCCGAGAGGGTCAGACGCATTCCAAAGACACGCACGCATACGCTCCGCCATGTTGCCGGCGAAGCACGAACCAAGCAGCACTACAGGACGGTCTGGCGACAAAACCAATGATGATTGTCGGGGAATATATTCTGTTCTAAATTTCATGGTGCTAAAGTTAAGTCATTTCTCGGAGAAATGCAAAACTTTAACACTTCCGGATAGTGAATATGTCAGAAATATTTACTAATTTTGCACACAGAACCACAAATTCCTTTTTTGGAAAGGAGACATACTGATTCCGCATGAATTGGCACCGCCATTACATATCTCTAACCCGACGAAAGCCTGGCAGTATTTCGGGCATCAAAAGTGCGCGTCTGCATCTTTCGGGAACATCCGTGTGCTCTTGTGTGGGAATTATGCGTCTTTATATGTCCGGACGCGAAAAACAGGTAAAAAGTGTAACAATATAACGTGAGTGGACGCCTCAATTTTTTGTGGCGCCCATTCGTTTTTAAAAACTTGATCAAGAAGTGAAAATAGGTGTTGTAATGGGCTCCACCAGCGATTGGGGAGTCATGAAAGCCGCCACTGAGACACTCGCTCAGTTTGGCGTTGAGTCTGAAACCAAGGTTTTAAGTGCACACCGCACTCCTGCTGAACTTGAAAAATGGGTCAGCGGTTTGCGTGAGCGCGGATTCGCCACAGTCATTGCAGCTGCCGGAGGTGCAGCTCACCTTGCCGGAGTAGTGGCTGCATTCACAACTCTCCCCGTAATCGCAGTCCCTATCAAAGGGAAGACCCTCGATGGGCTTGACTCACTCCTCTCTATGGTGCAGATGCCTTCCGGGATCCCTGTAGCAACGGTTGCAATCGATGGCGCTAAAAACGCCGCTTTACTTGCAATCGAGATGCTCGCCATCACTGATTCCACACTTAAAGAGAAAATGGACGAATTCCGCCGCAAACAGGCTGAAAAAGTCTTGGCTTCCACACTCGATTAAGTTATAAAAACCTTCATCATGACCCCATATAGAATTTTCGTAGAGAAACGCGAGCCTTACCGCGTAGAGGCTGAAAGCCTTCGCAATGAGCTCAACTCTAATCTCGGACTTAATATACAGGATCTCCGTCTGCTTTGTGTCTACGACCTTTTCGGATTCACTCCCGAACTCGTGGAGAAAAGCAGCTACAAAGTTTTCGGAGAACCCGCGACCGACACCGTCACCAAAGACGTCGAAATCGAAAACCGTCCTTATCTTGCGATCGAATCTCTTCCCGGACAATTCGACCAACGGGCTGCAGCAGCCGTTGAATGCGTGAAACTTATCAAACCGGATGCCGACATCGAGATCCGTAGCGCAAAACTCATCATCTTCGACAGCTCAGTTGGAGACGAGGAGATGAAGAAAATTGCACATTACTGTATCAATGCTGTAGAATCAAGAGAAAAAGACCTCTCAATACTTGCCGCCCCTGAGCGTGCATCTGCAAAACCGGTGCCAGTGCTCGAAGGGTTCCGCAACATCACTGCCGAGAAGGCTCCAGAATGGTGTAAGGAGAATGGTCTTGCCATGAACGGTGATGACCTTATGGAAGTTGTGAAATATTTCACAGCCGAAGGTCGCGACCCCAACGAAACCGAGATCAGAATCCTCGACACTTATTGGAGCGACCACTGCCGTCACACCACATTCACCACAGAACTGACCGATATCAAAGTCGACGACTCGTTCGCGACCGCCGATCTTGAGGAAAGCCTGCGCCAATGGCATGAAATCCGCAAAGAACTCGGCAGAGAAAACAAACCGCTCTGCCTTATGGATCTCGCCACAATCGGCGCGCGCTATCTCCGCAAACAGGGGCTGCTCAACGACCTCGAACAGAGCGAGGAAAACAATGCATGCAGCATATATGTGGATGTAGACGTAGACGGAAATATCGAACGCTGGCTTCTCCAGTTCAAAAACGAAACACACAACCACCCGACAGAAATAGAACCGTTCGGTGGCGCGTCTACATGTCTCGGAGGTGCGATCCGCGACCCGTTGAGCGGACGAAGCTACGTATATCAGGCAATGCGTGTCACCGGTGCCGGCGACATCTACAAACCGGTGTCGGAAACAATGGAAGGGAAACTCCCACAGAGAGTCATCACTCTCCGTGCCACTGCCGGCTATTCATCCTATGGCAACCAGATCGGTCTTGCCACCACCCATGTCCGTGAGATTTATCATCCCGATTATGTTGCAAAACGCCTTGAGGTGGGTGCGGTTGTCGGGGCTGTGAAAGCTTCAGACGTGCGCCGTGAAAGTCCTGCTGAAGGTGACGTGGTTCTCATGTTCGGCGGTCGCACAGGTCGTGACGGTATCGGCGGAGCAACCGGTTCTTCAAAAGAACACACCACATCCTCACTCGAAGAATGCGGCAGTGAGGTGCAGAAAGGCAACGCACCCGAGGAACGCAAGATCGCACGCCTCTTCCACCGTCCGGAAGTGACTCGCCTGATCAAAAAATCAAACGACTTCGGAGCCGGTGGCGTCAGTGTGGCTATCGGGGAACTCACCGATGGTCTCGACATCCATCTCGACCGCGTGCCTACAAAATACTCCGGTCTCAACACTACCGAACTCGCCATCAGCGAGAGCCAGGAACGTATGTCGGTGGTAGTGGAGAAAAAAGACATGGAGGAATTCATGAAATATTGCCACGAGGAAAACCTTGAAGTAAATCATGTTGCTGACGTTACTTCCACAGGAAGGATGCGCATGTTCTATGGCGACAAGGTGGTTGCCGACCTCAGCCGCGAATTTATCGATTCAGCAGGCGCACGCCACTTCGCCGAGGCAACCATCGGCACTATCGAACCTCGCGACCCGTTCGTGCATGACGTAAAAGGGACCGGAATCAAAGAGAAATTTCTCAATCTTCTCGCCGACGACAATGTCACTTCACAAAAGGGAATGATCGAGCAATTCGACTCAACCATCGGCAAATCTACAGTTCTCATGCCCTTCGGAGGAAAGACTCAGGGCACTGAGTCACAGGTATCCGTGCAGAAACTCCCTGTCGGCAATCATCACACCGACACTGCCAGCATGATGGCGTTCGGATTCAACCCCTTCCTCACAAGCTGGAGCCCGTATCACGGCGCCGCATACTCTGTAGTGGAAGCTGTCAGCAAGGCGGTAGCCGCCGGTGCAGACTATGAGCGCATGCGTTTCTCTTATCAAGAATATTTTGAGCGTATGCACTCCCGCGAATCATGGGGTAAACCTCTCGCGGCTCTCCTCGGCACACTGCGCATGCAAACCGAGCTCGGGCTCGCATCCATCGGAGGTAAAGACTCCATGAGCGGAACTTTTGCAAACATCAGCGTTCCTCCCACATTGATAGCGTTTGGTGTGGCTCCGGTAGACAGCCGCCATGTGATCAGCCCTGAATTCAAACAGAACGGCAATTATATATATATCGTACGTCATACCCCACTCCCCTCCCTGATGCCCGACACAAATCAGCTTAAGACCAACTATAAGCTTCTGCAACGTCTTATCGAGGAAGGTACAGTGGTGTCGGGATATGCACTCGGATTCGGCGGACTCACTGAAGCTCTTGCAAAGATGAGTTTCGGTAACCGTATCGGCATAGACGTCAACGTGAAAGAGGAAGATCTCTTCAATTACGGCAACGGATCGATCGTCATCGAAAGCAAGGAAGTGCTTAATCTCCCGGACTTTGAACTCATCGGCGAAACAACCGGAAACGAAACACTCAGAATCAACGGTACAGAAATCTCAATCGACGAGGCTTTTGAAGCAAACCGCCTACGTTTCACTGCTGTTTACCCTGACCGCACTCCGGTGAACGGCAAGATTGAGAATGCGGTTTCCGGCGAAAATGTTGTGAAATATAAAGGGGAGCCTAAAGCACACCCTGTAGTTTATCTTCCCGTTTTTCCGGGTACGAACTGCGACTACGATATGGCAGCAGCATTCGCAGCCGAAGGTGCAGAGACCACCACTTCCGTATTCTGCAACCTCACTCCGGAAGACACCGAGAAATCGACTTCTGATATTGCAGCTCATATCGATGCATGCGACATCCTCGCATTCTCAGGAGGTTTCTCTGAAGGAGACGAACCCGACGGCAGTGGCAAGTTTATCGCAAGCGTCATCATGAACGATAAGGTGAAAGCTGCGATCGAGCGTCTCATCAGCCGTGGAGGTCTGATCCTCGGCATCTGCAACGGATTCCAGGCTCTTGTGAAATCAGGATTGCTTCCGTTCGGAAAGATCGGTGAACTCAATGCTGATTCCCCAACCCTTTTCCACAACGACATCAACCGCCACATCTCTCAGATTGTAAACACACGCGTAGGCTCAGTGGCTTCTCCATGGCTCGCTGGTTTCGAGCTTGGCGAAATTCATGCCGTTGCCGCTTCTCACGGAGAGGGTAAATTTGTAGCAGGTGCGGAACTTGCGGCTACACTCCGCAAGAACGGACAGATTGCATTCCAATATGCCGACAGCGAGGGCGACGCCACCATGGACTCTCCAGCCAACCCCAATGGAAGCACAGAGGCAATCGAGGGCATAATATCTCCCGACGGACTCATTCTCGGCAAGATGGCTCACTCCGAACGTTATTCCGACGGACTGATGAAAAACATCGCCGGCAACAAGTGTCAGAATATCTTCGCCAATGCAGTGGCATATTTTAAAGGAGAGCTCTGATTATAATTTTGAATTTTAGTTTTTAGTTTTGAGTTTCGGGTAATCCCGATTAATCAAGATTCTCCTGATTAATCACGATTAATCCCAACTCAAAACTCAAAACAAAAAACTTCCAAAACAGAAAACTAAAAACTCAAATATAGAAATGGCAAAAAGTTATGAAGCCTCCGGCGTGAATCTTGAAGCAGGCTACGAAGTGGTCAGCCGTATAAAGAAACACGTTGCATCCACCAACCGTCCCGGATGCATGGGCAACATCGGCGCCTTCGGCGGTATGTTCGATCTTGGTTCTCTCAACTATAAACATCCCATTCTTGTGAGTGGCACAGACGGTGTCGGCACTAAGCTGAAAATCGCGTTCGCCCTCGACAAACATGACACAATCGGCATCGATGCTGTGGCGATGTGCGTGAACGACGTACTCGCCCAGGGTGCCATGCCTCTCATTTTCCTCGACTATGTCGCAGTCGGCAAAAACCACCCTGCCGTTGTCGAGGCCATAGTGGCAGGCGTTGCCGAGGGTTGCCGTCAATCCGGATGCGCTCTCGTTGGCGGAGAAACCGCTGAAATGCCGGGTATGTATGATGAAGACGACTACGATATCGCAGGTTTCACTGTTGGTGCTGTAGATAAAGACAAGCTCATCGACTGCTCAAAAGTCAAATCGGGAGACGTGCTCGTCGGGATTGCTTCTTCCGGCGTTCATTCAAATGGCTTCAGCCTCGTCCGCAAAATTGTTGCCGACAACAATCTCGATCTCAATCTCAAATATGAGGAGACCGGAGATCAGACTCTCGGCGAGATGCTCCTAACCCCTACCCGCATTTATGTGAAGCAGGTGCATGAAGTGCTTAAAGAGATCGACGTTCACGGCATAGCGCACATCACCGGCGGTGGCTTCGATGAAAACATTCCTCGTATCCTTTCCAAAGGTCAGGGCATAGAGGTAAAGGAGGGAAGCTGGGAGATTCTTCCGGTGTTCCGTCTACTCGAGAAATATGGCAAAGTGCCTCACCGCGAAATGTTCAACATATTCAACATGGGCATCGGCATGGTTCTCGCAGTCAACGAAGAAGACGCACCTAAAGCAATCGAGATCCTTACCAAAGCCGGAGAGAGAGCTTCAGTGATCGGTAAGATTGTAGAAGGGGAAGGCGTCACTATCAATTAGCAATTTCTAATTATCAATTATCAATTAAATTGATTATGGATAAAAAACGGATTGCGGTGTTTGCAAGTGGCAACGGATCGAATTTCGAGGCGATTGCCAAAGCCTGCGCCGAAGGTAAGATAGATGCCGAAGTGGTGTTATGCGTCACCGACCGTCCGGGAGCCTACGTCACAAAACGTGCCGAGAAATTCGGAGTGCCGATGATCGAGTTCCGTCCGAAAGATTTTGCCTCCAAGGCAGATTTCGAGACGATGTTACTCCGACATCTTCGCGAAAACAAAGTCGACCTGATCTGCCTTGCCGGCTATATGAGAATTATCGGAGACGTTCTTCTTGAGGCATACGAAGGGAGAATAATCAACATCCATCCTTCTCTGCTTCCGGCATTCCAGGGAGCTGACGCAATCGGACAGGCTTTGGAATATGGCGTGAAAGTGTTTGGTGTCACCGTCCACTATGTTGACCACACTCTCGACGGAGGGAAAATAATCTCCCAAGTGGCAATTCCCTACGAAGGGAATGACCGCGACGAGCTTGAGCCTCTTGTCCATGCTCAAGAGCATATCCTTTATCCCGCCACAGTGCAGAATATTCTTAAGAAACTATAATAGATTATATATAATGAGAGCTTTAATCAGTGTAAGCGACAAAACCGGAGTAGTGGAATTCGCCACTGCCCTCAAAAATCTCGGCTGGGACCTCATCGCTACGGGCGGCACTCTAAAGGTGCTCCGTAACTCAGGTCTTGAAGTAGCCGACATTCAAGACGTGACCGGCTTTCCGGAAATATGCGAAGGTCGAGTAAAGACACTTCATCCGAAAGTGCACGGCGGTCTGCTCGGCCGTCGCGACAGTGCCGAACACATGGCGCAGCTTGCCGAAAACGGAATCGGCACCATCGAAATGGTGTGTGTGAACCTTTATCCTTTTGAGGCAACAATCGCCAAAGAGGGAGTCACTATGGAAGATGCGGTTGAGAACATCGACATAGGCGGTCCTTCCATGCTCCGAAGCGCCGCAAAGAATTTCCGTGACGTGACAGTGGTTTGCGATCCTTCAGACTATGCCACGGTGATAGAAGAGATCACGGCAAACGGCAACACTCTTCCTGAGACACGCCTCAAACTTTCTGCAAAGGCTTATACCCACACAGCTCTCTACGACAGCCACATCGCCACCTACATGCGCAAGGCAGCAGGTCTCGACGAAAAGTTGTTCCTTTCTTTCGACGCGATCCAGACTCTCCGCTACGGAGAGAACCCTCATCAGGCAGCCACTTTCTATCGCGCACCTGAAGAGGTGTCTTATTCAGTGGCACATGCGAAGCAACTCGGAGGCAAAGAGCTAAGCTACAACAACATCCAGGATGCCAATGCAGCCTTGAACATCGTGCGCGAGTTCAACGAGCCTTTCTGCTGTGCCCTCAAGCACATGAATCCTTGCGGAGCAGGTATCGGCAAAGATCTTCTTGAAGCATGGACCCGTGCATACGAGGCAGACAAAGTGAGCATCTATGGCGGTATCGTTGCCATGAACCGCCCTCTCACAGCTGAAGTGGCACTCCTTATGAAGCCTATCTTCCTCGAGATAGTCATGGCTCCCTCGTTCGAGCCGGAAGCTCTTGAAGTTCTCGCTTCAAAGAAAAACCTCCGTCTTCTCGAAGTCAAGATGGATAATGTAAAAGCTCCTCAGAAACAATATGTAGGAGTCAACGGCGGTCTGCTCGTACAGGATTCCGACGTAGAATGCAAGGACATCACTCCCGACATGTGCGTCACAGAACGTAAACCGACCGAAAAAGAGCTCTCTGAAATGGATTTCGGTTGGAAGATCGTGAAGCACGTGAAGAGCAATGCTATCGTTGTGGTTAAAGACGGTGCAACCGCAGGAGTCGGAGCCGGTCAGATGAACCGTGTAGGTTCTGCAGAGATCGCTCTCGAAGAGGCAAAGGCAGCAGGAATCACGGAAGGTCTCGTGCTTGCATCAGACGGGTTCCTCCCATTCGGCGACACTGTGGAACTCGCATCCAAATATGGTGTCACCGCTATCGTACAACCCGGCGGCAGCATCCGTGACGAAGACTCAATCAAAGTTGCAAACGAGAAGGGCATAACAATGCTTTTCACCGGAATGCGCCATTTCAAACACTAAACTGGTTAGGGTTTAGAGTTTATGGTTTAGGGTTTAAGAATAATTTGACATTCCGACAGAAAACTCTTAAACCCTAAACCTAAAACCTAAAACCCTCAACCTAAAACCGGAATATGGAAAAAAATAAGAAAGTGCTTGTGGTGGGCAGTGGCGGTCGCGAACACGCGATCGTCAAGGCTCTCGCCCGTTCCCCGCAGGTTGAAAAGATATATTGTGCCCCGGGCAACGCCGGAATAGCCGAAGATGCCGAGTGCGTTGCAATCGGAGTTGAAGATGTCGATGCCCTGGTAGCATTTGCACGCGACAACGCTATCGACATGACTGTAGTAGGACCGGAAGCGGCTCTCGCGGTAGGTCTCGTCGATGCTATGGAAGCAGCCGGGCTCAAGGCTTTCGGACCTACAAAGGCGGCAGCACGCATCGAAAGCAGCAAAGAGTTTGCAAAGCAAATAATGACCAAATACAATGTTCCCACCGCCTCTTACGAAGCATTCGATGATTTCGATAAAGCATGGGAGTATGTAAAAAACCGTCCATTGCCGGTTGTCATAAAATATGACGGTCTTGCCGCCGGAAAAGGAGTTGTCGTGGCTCTGACATATGAAGAGGCGGAAGCAGCCTTGCGCGACATGCTTCTTGACTCCGCATTCGGAAAAGGGAGAGTTGTTGTTGAGGATTTCCTTGACGGACCTGAATTCTCTTTCATGTGTGTGGTTTCAGGCAATAAGGTCTATCCTCTTGCCATGGCACAAGACCATAAACGGGCATTCGATGGCGACAAAGGCCCCAATACCGGAGGCATGGGTGCATACTCTCCCGTGCCCTTCATCTCTGATGAAATCAGGGAGAAAGCTCTTAACGAAATCATTCAGCGCACAGCCGATGGTCTTGTAGAAGAGGGGGTCCCCTTCAAAGGGGTGCTCTATGGCGGTCTTATCCTGACAGCCGACGGACCGAAGGTTATCGAATTCAACGCACGTTTCGGCGACCCTGAGACAGAAGTGGTTCTTCCACGCCTTGAAAGCGATTTCTATGATCTTGTGGAAGCTGCCGTGGAGGGACGTGACGCCGAAACCCGTTGGAGTGACGATGCATACCTTGGGGTGGTTCTCGCTTCAGAAGGTTATCCCGGTTCCTATCAGAAAGGAATAGAAATAAAAGGGCTCGACAAAGTAAACGCCGAAATCTATCACATGGGAACAAAACGTGACGGCGACAGGATTCTTACCGCCGGCGGAAGAGTGCTTATGGTTGTAGGAAAAGGCAAAACTATTGCGGAGGCAAATGCAGCCGCAAAAGCAGAGATAGAAAAAATAGATTGCCCGTCGCTCTTCCACAGAACCGACATCGGCAAGGCATCTTTATAAATTAGAGTTGTGAGTTACGAGTTGTGAGTTGTGAGATTATAGTCTCAGATCTCAAATCTCAAAACTCAAATCTCAGATCTCACAACTCAAAACTCAAATCTCACAACTAAATCGACAACAATGATAATAAGCGGTACTCAATTAGCAAAAGAACTGAAAGAAGATGTGGCTCGCCGTGTTGTGGAAGTAAAGGAGAAATACGGCAGGGCACCTCATCTTGTGGTGATTCTCGTCGGTGAGGATCCTGCAAGCCAGTCATACGTGAAAGGGAAAGGCAAGGATGCCGAGGAAGTAGGCTTCAAGAGCACAACTATCCGCCGTCCAGCAGACATTACGGAAGAAGAACTACTCGGAATGATTGCAGAGCTCAATGCCGACGACTCTGTCGACGGAGTTCTCGTTCAGCTCCCGCTTCCTAAACATATCAACGAAGACAAAGTGATCGAAGCTATCGCCAAAGAGAAGGATGTAGACGGGTTCCATCCCGGCAATGTGGCGTCTCTATGGCAGAAGCTGCCCTGCACACTCCCTTGTACTCCTAAAGGTATCATCAAGATGCTCGACAAGGCAGGTGTTGAGATCGAAGGCAAGAAAGCTGTGGTGATCGGAAGAAGCAACATCGTCGGTCTCCCTGTGGCGAAGCTCCTTCTTGACCGCAACGCGACAGTCACGATAGCACACAGCCGCACAAAAGACCTTGCAAAAGTGACATCTGCCGCCGACATCCTCGTGGTGGCTATAGGCAGACCAAGATTCGTGACTGCCGACATGGTGGGTGAAGGTGCAGCCGTAATCGATGTCGGTGTGAACCGCGATCCCGAGACAGGCAAACTATGCGGAGACGTCGACTATAACGCTTGCTGCGAAAAAGCATCCGTTATCACTCCGGTTCCGGGAGGTGTCGGACCCATGACCCGCGCATGCCTCATGGAAAACACTCTCGAATGCTTCCTTCGCAAACAAGGATAGTTCTGAATTGGAATTAATCCTGATCAATCAGGATTAATCGGGAATAATCTTGATTAATCCCAACCCTAAACCCAAATCCCAAAAAATAAAAAAATCATGATCGAAAGATACGGAAGAGATATAATGAGAGAGGTCTGGACGGAAGAAAACAAATTCCGCGCCTATCTCAAAGTTGAGCTCCTTGCCGCAGAAGCTTGGAGGGAACTCGGTGTCGTGCCTGCCGAGGACGTTGAAAAACTCAACGCAAAGGCAACTTTCAACATCGATAGAATTAAAGAGATCGAACTCCAGACACGCCACGACATCGTGGCATTCACCCGTACTGTCAGCGAATCTCTCGGAGAGGAGCGCAAATGGGTGCACTATGGCTTGACATCAACCGATGTAGTAGACACGGCAAACGGCTACCTCTTCAAGCAGGCAGACGAGATTCTTCTCAAAGATCTTGAAGAATTTATTGAAATGCTTAAGAAACAGGCTATCCGCTTCAAAAAACTTCCATGCATCGGGAGAACCCACGGCATTCATGCCGACATCACATCTTTCGGGTTGAAGTGGGTGCTCTGGCTGGCTGAGATGCGTAGAAACCTGGAGAGATTCAAAGCAGCTGCCCGCGGTGTGGAAGTTGGAAAGATCAGCGGTGCGGTAGGCAACTTCGCAAACATCCCTCCATTCGTTCAGGATTATGTTTGCGAAAAACTCGGCATCGACAGCTCAGACATCAGCACACAGGTGATCCAGCGTGACCGCCACGCATATTATATGGCAACTCTCGCTCTCATCGGCGCAAGCCTCGAGCAGATGGCTCTTGAGATCCGCAACCTCCAGCGCACTGAGGTTCATGAAGTGGAAGAGGCGTTCGGCAAAGGACAGAAGGGTTCTTCTGCAATGCCCCACAAGCGCAATCCGGTCAGCAGCGAAAATATCTGCGGATGCGCCCGTGTGCTCCGCGGCTACATGGCTACCGCCTATGAGAACGTGGCGCTATGGCACGAACGCGATATTTCACACTCAGCAACAGAACGTATCATCATGCCCGACGCCACAATCCTTCTCGACTATATGCTCAACCGCATGAAGGGTATCCTCGAAAACCTTGTGGTATTTGAAGACCAGATGAAAGCAAACATCTACCGTACCAACGGAGTCATCTTCGCGCAGCGCGTGATGAACGCACTTATCGACAAAGGATTCGTGCGTGAAAAAGCTTACGACACTGTTCAGCCTA
>CAMTMX010000074.1 GCA_947073495.1 uncultured Porphyromonadaceae bacterium | reverse complement strand
ACTCCATCATAAATATCAAAAATCTGCTCGACAAATCCTCTCAATTCCTTCGACAAATAAATTTAAACAATTTCTTAGATTTTAAGGAATGCGCTCTTAACTTAGTTATAAAGAGCCTTCCTATTGATTGCGCTTCTTTCCGAACTTCGCGCATTTCGGAGAGTAGGCTATTGTGACGCAGCAACCCTCGGATTCGTAGCAGTAAAGCTCCATTGCTACGGATACTAATCCGGTTTCGGACGGGAGGGTTATGGCAGCTTTACCGATGACAGGCTCAGGGGCTCCCGGAAGATTCATGTTGCGGTCTATTTCCGGCAATTTTTCAATTGTTATTGCATTCTTGAAATCAATTCCTTCTGTCATTCCAGCCTTGTATAGCGCCTCTTTTGCTGTCCAGGCAATGATGTTCGCCTCAAGATTATCTTCCTTTATAAAATCTTTTTCCGAGTCAGATAAAAATTTATCTCTCACCTTGATAACTTGAGAACGGTCGAGGCTTTCCGCATCGATTCCTAATGCGGTCCGTTGAGAAAATTTTGTAAGGTCCGCCTCAGGAGTCTTGGGTAAAGATGCCACTGCAAGAAGGTGGTTTGTGTGGGTGAGGGAAATTCGGGAAGTCTCTCCAAACAGGAAGGGTGCACCATTAGAGAAATGTCCAACCTCGCGATATCCGTTAATGCCGTTTTCGCAATAAATCTGCATAGCCAGCTCTCTCCACAGTTTGCCCGACTTATTTTCCATGCCGGAAATCTCTTCCACCTTTATCCCGATAGGGGTGGGGTGGCGCCAGTAAATTAAATCAGATTCCATGGTCAAATTTCATTTTCTTCGTTAGATTCTTTCGTGGGCACAGTCACAGTCACTTTCACTTTTGTGATTCTATGACGGTCAATCTGGATCACCTGGAACCGACAAGGTTCTCTCAGCAGACATTCCTTAAGTGTAGGGAAATCACCTTTAATCTCAAGAAGTAGCCCCGCCAAAGTTTCCGCGTCACCGCAATCTCCGAGTTCTTCTTCCTCTATTCCGATAATGTGGCAGAAGTCTCCTATAGATATCTTTGCATCGAAAATATAGGTGTCGGCATTTATTTTCTTATAAAAAGAGGTTGACTCGTCATATTCATCGTCGATCTCGCCTACAATTTCTTCAATTATGTCTTCGAGGGTGACCATTCCCTGAGTGCCGCCATATTCATCGACTACAATTGCGATATGTATCTTCTTTTTACGAAAATCTTCAAGGAGATCGTCGATCATTCTTGATTCCGGCACGAAATATGGTTCTCTCAAGAGAGTCTGCCAACGGAAGGAGTCTCCTTGTTTCCCGATATAGGGGAGAAGGTCTTTTGAGTATAGTATTCCGCGGATAGTATCTTGCGATGTATCATATACAGGAATACGGGAATACCCGGACTTAAGGATAACGTCCATAGCTTCACTCCAAGTGTCGTGATATTCTATGGCAGTGATGTCAACACGAGAAATCATGATGTCGCTCACCTCTTTCTCGCCAAAAGTCAGGATTCCTTCAAGCATTTCTTTATCTTGACCTTCTTTGATATCTGATATCTGGAGAGCCTTTTCAAGTTCGTCGGTAGAGAGATTCTCATTCTTTTTTGTCACAACCTTATTTACCAAAGAAGATGATTTGACCATCATTTTGGCGAGAGGCGCGGTGAGGCGGTAAAGCGCAGTCAATCCTCCGGAAGCGAATTTTACCCATTTGACGGTCTTGCTTCGAGCCACAAGTTTAGGAAAAATCTCTCCGAACAGCAACAACAGGAATGTAAGGAGAACTGTCTGCAGCAGGAAATCCACAACAGTGCTGTGGAAAGATGCAACCTGGTTGATGGCATAGCTGAGCACAACTACCATCGTGATGTTTACAAGGTTGTTGGAAATAAGGATTGTGGCAAGAAGTCGTTCGCTGTTTTTCAGCAGGAAATAAGCTTTTTTAGCCTGAGGAGTCTCTTCTTCGCTGAGATCTTCAATGTCGGCGGCAGTAAGCCCAAAATAAGCTATTTCACTTCCGGAGACAAATGCCGATATTATCAGGCATAGGGCGGCCACAAAAACAAGAATTCCCCACGACACCCAGTTTTCGGGTGCATGCAGTTCAATAACCTGCGACAATAATATCAATAGGGAAATAGTTGGAGAAGGAGATGGTAAAGGGTCTGTATCCAAAATTTAGGAGTGTTGGTTTTATGATGCAAAGTTAATGGTTTGGCGCGATATATCCAAATTTTAAGGAATGGAGTTATACCTCAGTCAGCCGGTCTGCCCTCACATACCAGAGGTAGCCTTTCACATTTCGGATGCCTGTGGCTTCCCTGAATGCGCTGATATAATTTTTAACTTGTTTTACATAGGCTTTTGAATGAGTCTCTTCGCCAAACTTATAGTCAAGAATGATGGCTTCCTTTTTATCGGGAGAGATCATAATGCGGTCAGGACGTCGGTCGGCAGACCTTGGAATCAATATCGATCGCTCGTTAAGCACATTCCAATTGCCTTGAAACCAGTCTCTAATCACATCCTTATTCAGTGCCTCTTGCAACATTGGCTCCCATTCTTCCGCCTGACGGTGCGTTATGAGCCCTCGGGTCTTCATTGTCAGAATGGCACGGTGTGTGTCTTTAGAGGTCTTTATCATTCCCATAATTGAGTGAAGTAGATTGCCTTCTGAACGAGGATCTGTATCCGCGGCTTCCGGCATGATTGTGGATGTGTCGGGACCATCGTCTTCTTCTGTTTTATCATCTTGATCGATAGATGGAGGAGTTTCGATTTCGCTCTCAACATATTGAAGAATTGCAGGGCTGCTGTCCACTCCATATTCTTCAATTATCAATTCAGTATCATCATCCTTGTTCACTTCAGAAGAGTGAGGAATGACAACGGGTTTTTCTCCAAACATAAGGATGTCGCCTGTGTCATTCCAACTTGAGATTCCTTCCGGGAGAATTAATTCCTTATCTTCGGGGTTATCGTATTGGGCGATATAGTCATCCGCCTTTCCGCAGATCTCTTTCAGATAATAGCAGATGCTTGAATCTGCCCTCTTGGGCATTTTCGTGATAATGTAAAGCTCGCTTACGGCGCGGGTGAATGCCACATAAGTTGAGTTGAGCCTGTCCATCATGTAGAGGTCGAAATATTTATGATATATTTCGGCGTGCTCGGTGTTTTCAAGGGCCGATGTTGTCTCAACAGGCACGAATGGCGGCAATCCGGAATCTGCGAAACAAGAAGCCGGACGCACCCACCTCCATTCCGATTTTCTTAAAGGAGTCATGGAAGCAGTCGCAAAGGGCATTATCACACATTTGAATTCCAATCCTTTCGCCTTATGTACAGTCATTATTTGCACGGCATTTGTGCCTTCGGGAGAGGAGATTGAACGTTCTTTGCCTTTTGTGTCCCACCAATTAAGGAATGACGCGACATCGGCGGCATATCTTTCGCAATATTCCAGCACCATGTCTTGAAGGGCGGCAATGAAAACAGCCTGAGAACGTCTGAGATTTTCAGGGACAAAATTTTCAGTGATCGCTTCTATCAATGCCGGGAGAGCGACAGTCTGCATAGATGAGAGCATACGGTTTATGGACTCTTCGGGGGAATTTTCCTGAAGAAATCCGGCGATTTGCTCCGCAACGCTCAATTCGGGATGTCGAAGAGAATAAAAACTGAAGTTTGCGCGAATCTCGCTCCAATCATGCCTTGCATCCACTCCTTTGTCGGCATCGTTATCCTTAGGCTTGGTGCCGCTTGTCATTTTTCTAAGCACATTTATTATGATGCCGACAGCTTCAGCCGACGAGATAAGTAGAGACTCCTCGCTAATGAAATCGATTTTTTTGAAACTGTCGGGCAGGCATGAATTATAATCGACTATGGCGGCGATCACGTCTTTCCCAAGCTGGTTTGTATCGACGAGGAGGGCTATGTCGCGACATTCATACCCTCGTTCAAGCAGGGATGATATGAGTGGCCCTATCGTAGAAAGCGGAGAGACGGATTCGTCGGTATCGTCATTTCCGTTTTCAGAAGAAATATCTTGATTGACAAAACGGATTTCTATATACCCCTTCTCTTCCCGATGGCTTGGGAACTGAGCGACATTATTATATAGATTTGAGAAATCGAGAGTGCCTTTTGATAAGGCATTGATTTCGTTTACAAGAGATTTGAAAAAGAAATTGTTGAATTCGACGATTCTGCGGTCGGAGCGCCAGTTTGTGTTGTCAGCCTTGCTCATGCCGGCTGCATGATGGCGTGGAAATGTCTCCGGCACGCTTGTGGTGATCAAAGACGGATCAGCATTCCGGAAACGATAAATGCTCTGTTTTGCATCGCCGATGATTAGATTGTCTTGACCCCGGCTGTCGTTTTCAAGTAAAAGAGGGCGGAGGTTATCCCATTGCATGCGTGAGGTGTCTTGGAATTCATCAATGAGATAATGGTTGATAGCCGTTCCGAGTCTTTCATATATGAAGGGAGTGTCGTCGTCGCCGATAATTCTTTTCAACATGGAATTGGTTTCTCCCAGTTGAATCATATTGTTAGACTCAAGGTAATCGAGCATCCTTTTTCGAGCCTCGCCCAACAAACCAAGGTATGGAAGGAGTGGGGCATATACCGACCAATGCCTCCATTCTTTGGATTCCCTCAATTCAAGCCAAAGCGAATATGCCTCATACATTATCGCCGCAGTTCGGTTGATATCGGCTGCATTTGGCGATGACACACCTTTTTTCAAGAGGGGTTTAGTGTCAGACACGACAAGTGGTTTGAAAGGAGCTTTAGCAGAAGTGTCGTTGAAGTTGAGAAGAGGAAGTTTACGAATATGGGTATCAAACCATCTTTGGCACCCGTCTTTGGGATCAATTCCGTCTGCACGGAGCAAGGCGACAAGACGGGCACAACAATCCTGAGCCTCCTTAAGAGTATCACGGAGAGGAGATTCCATGCGTTTTTTTAAAGAGATATATGCTTCAGCAAGAGGGTCTTCATGTTCCGATATTTCAAAATAAGAGTCGAGCTCTTTTCTGACGCCTTTGAATTCCTCACTTTCCAGCCGGTGGATTGAACGTCGGAGTCTGGAATAGATCGATTGCGGGGTGTCGCTTTTCTGAAAGACGTTCCATTGAGAACCTGCGGTTGCCGCTTCATTCATGAGAAGCTTTAGCCACATGGAGGCGGAAGAAGCGCGAGGATTGTTGACGGTGTCGAGAGTTGCATCGACTGCGGCAGTGGCGAGATAATCCGTGTCAATTTCCACCTGATAAGAATCATTGAGGTTTGATTCGTAGGCAAAGGTACGAAGAATCGATTGGAAGAAAGAATCAATTGTAGACACCCGGAAATCTGAGTAGTCGTTAAGAAGCACGGAAAGGGCTTCACGACATGCTGAGCCGATAGCCTTTGGAGACACATTTAAATCTTCTGAAAATTCTTTCAGGTAGGCAACGGAATCGAGCAGCCCTTCGGAAGCTTCCTCTTCCGCGGCACGCGAAAGGTCTGCAAGTTTAGCAACAATACGCTGTTTCATCTCGTTGGTCGCCTTATTGGTGAATGTTATGGCAAGGATTCTGCCAAGACCATCGCCAATCTCACGGGGGGTGCGCAGACGGCGCGGCTTCCCGTCTTCTTTGATTGAAATGAGAAACCAAATGAATTTTTTAGCGAGGGTAAAGGTCTTGCCAGACCCTGCTGAAGCGCGTTGCAGTTGCAGCATGATATCAATTTGCTTTATAGCCAAGTGACCGCAAAATATTTATTACATCATTTTTGCGATCACCCTGAATTAAAATTTCACCACCGCGGGCACTTCCACCTGTGCCGAGTTTCTGTTTGAGAACCTTTGCAAGATCTTCCAGTTGATCGTCAGAACCGGTGAATCCCTCGATTATGGTTGCAGTTTTCCCTTTCCTGCCTTTACGGTCGATGACAACTTTTAGCGGAGTTTTTTGAATTGAGGAGCCGGTGTTGTTTTCTTCTACCGGATCAGGGGTGTTGTCCACGGGGATAGCTCCGGAGTCTTTAAGAGCACCGAGCGCGTCTTTCCAGTCTATATTCATCAGAAAAGTAGCATTAATCTTGCCTGAAATCCATTTAGGGTCATTGGATCATGACCTTCCCGGTCCCACACATGAGTGTAGGTATAGTTCAGACGACCTGTAATGTATGGATTGAAATAATAATTGAATGTGACGTTGAAACTATTGCTTCTGCCTCCCCATATTTCTGCCTTTGAATCAGAAAGAGTGGCGTAGTTATAATCCAACACGCATTCGAGAGTCTTGTTTTTGGGGTTGGAGACAAGCGCGGTAGAAGACACATAGGAGTAGCGATCTCCGAAAACGATACCTCTGAGAGTGGCATAGCACCCCTGTGCCCTGAAGGCATGAAGACCACCTCTTCTGTTGATTTGTTGGAAAAAATATTGAGATTCCAAAGCGAATCTGTCGTATGACAAAAGCAATTCGGGCGAAAGTTTGAAAAGGTTCTTAGAATTGCCGACAGTAGTGCCTATTGCTTCTACCTGTGCCACTTTGGTGGGAAAATTGGCGGAAATCGCAAAACCGTCATGTATGTCTTCATTTCCCACAATATGTCTCTGCGGGGTGGAGAACCCTCCGCTTATGCCCGCCTGAATGACTGGACGGTCTTCCCGGGCGTTTCTCCATACAAGTCTTGTGAGAAGACCGTAACCCTGTTGGTTAAACAGAGGAGCGTTCATTATTTCTGTTCTGGCGCTTGATTCGACATGCGCGCTCACAGCTCCGAAAAAATGTTTGGAATAATTCACATACATTGCCCCCATCTGCAGGCTTGGTGTGAAAAGAGCATTCGCGAGCGGCTGTTCGAATGTGCTTTTCATTGAAAGGGAAGTTGCGTGCAGACCGAACTGATGAATGAAATTGCCGAAGCGAATTGAACTATGGTCGTTGAAACCATATTCAATCCACATGTTGCGTAGCCCGACTTTGGCATATGCATAACAAGCATCGATAGAGGCAGACCATTTCCCATATTTGAATTTCGCTCCGAGTCTGACTTCCGGAATGGCGACTCCGTCAGGAAACATGTCTTTCTGAGGAGAAGCGTAAAGGGCGCCGTCCATAAGAATTCTTCCGGATGGCGACACCTGTAGCTTAGGCGCTTCTTCTGCCGATATGGCAGAGACAAAGAGGATAGAGAGGATTGCAAAAAAGGATTTAGCCTTCATTGTATAATATATGTATGAACTTATACTAAGTGTATAGGGACGCGTTTGAATTGCGCGTCCCTATGAGTCTTTACAAAAAAGAGGAAACTTAACGGAGTTGCTTGCGCAATTCGTCGATGTTTGCTGCCCGAGCCTGCAATTCGCCTTGTGCAGAGTATACGAAATATGTGGGTAGGTCGGATACGTTGTATTTCAATGCCGCGGTAGAGTATTCTCCATCAGGATCAAAGACTGTGACCCAAGGAAGATTCTTGGCAGCGTCGCGCCATGTATATTGATCAGGATCGAGCGAGATATGATAGAAGTTGACATTTCCACCGAGAGAGGAATATAGACGAGACAACTCAAGGTTCAGAGCCGGAGAGTCAGGATGAGTGAGCAGGGAGAAGATGACGACTGTGGGCTTACCGTTGCCGACAAGGTCGGAAAGTTTACGGTTTTTCCCGTTTTCATCCGGCAGTTCGATGTCGATCACTTTTATTTCTTCAGCTTCAATCTGGATGGCGTTTCCTTTCCCTTTGTTGCGAATTTTTTGAGCATCCAGAGTAGTTTTCTCAAGAAGGGCTGTGCGAGGATCGTCAGGACGGAGCTGTTTGAATCCGTTGGCCACGGCAGCAAAATATTTGTAGTCTTTCTGTGGATCAAAAAGAGCCTTGTCTCCTACAAATTTTGTAAGAATGTAATAGCTGACAATAGAGCCCTGACCGTCGCGCATATATTTTGTAAACACGTCTCGCTTGAAAGATTCGAGAGAATCGGGAGAAATGCCTGCCGGGAGTGCGAGCACTTCTTTTTCAAAGCGTTCGAGAACCTCGGCTTTCTGGGATCCGGTAAGGGAAAAATCCGCCCCGAATTTGTCGAGGGAAGAAGTGACAGTCACAGTTTCAGTGGAGTCGATGGGGACGTAAATAAAGCGTCCGTCAACTTCAATTCGGAAAATTTCCGGTGCTGCAGGTGCCGGGCGGGATATTGAAAACGAACCGTTGGAAGAAGTGCGGGTGGAGTCTATCTGTACCCAACGTCCGTGGAAATCTGATTTGGCGAGCACCACAGGTTGGTTGTCTGCCCCATATATTTCACCTTTAATTTTGAAATCATCGCTTCCGCAAGCTGTGGTAAGAGCGGAGAAAGCGATAGCAGCCATAGCAATAGGGGCTGAAAAGTATGAAAAATGTCGTTTCATGTCGTAATATTTCAATTTCGGAGTGCAAATATAATAAGAATAAGTGGTTTTAACGGAATAAAAATGTTAACTTTGCACTAATTTTCACTCAGCGAAGAAAAAACAAGAAAGAAATTTATATGTTAAAGCCAGTAAAGAAGACCATCGAGCTTGGCGACGGCCGTCAGATTACGATCGAGACAGGCAAACTTGCAAAGCAGGCTGATGGCGCGGTGGAAGTGCGCATGGGCAACACTATGCTCCTCGCCACCGTATGTTCTGCCAAGGAGGCGAACGAGGGCGTTGATTTCATGCCCCTCACAGTAGAGTATAAAGAGAAATATTCCTCCATCGGCAGATATCCGGGCGGTTTCCTTAAGAGAGAAGGTCGAGCCAGCGATTATGAGATTCTGACATCTCGTCTGGTGGACCGTGTGCTCCGTCCGCTTTTCCCTGATAATTATCATGCAGAGACATTTGTCAATGTCACTATGTATTCAGCGGATGCCAACGAGGCTCCTGACGCGCTTGCAGGTATTGCCGCATCCGCAGCGTTGATGTGTAGCGATATCCCTTTCCAGGGTCCTATATCCGAGGTGCGTGTGGCACGCGTAGACGGCGAATGGGTGATCAATCCTTCGTTTGAGCAGATGGAGCGTGCCGACATAGAGCTCATGGTCGGAGCTACCTATGACAACATCATGATGGTCGAAGGTGAGATGAATGAGGTTTCGGAAGCCGAACTCCTCGAAGCGCTCAAAGTGGCACACGATGAAATCAAGAAGCATTGTCTCGCGCAGCTTGAACTCATGAAAGAAGCTGGCAAAGAGGTGAAGCGTGAGTACAATCATGAAGTCAACGACGAGGCACTCCGTAAAGACGTTGAGGAGAAATGTTATGACAAGGCATATGCTATCGCCAGGACAGGAAGTGCCGACAAACATTGGCGATCCGATAGCTTTAAGGCGATATGCGATGAATATATAGAGAATCTTCCGGAAATGACAGAGGAGCAGCTTGCTCTCTACACTCCTGAACAACGTGTGGCTATGGTGAAGCGCTATTATCATGATGTTGAGAAGGAGGCTATGCGTCGCTGCGTCCTTGACGAGGGTATCCGTCTCGACGGCAGAAAGACCACCGACATACGTCCGATCTGGTGTGAGGTGGATTATCTCCCCGGACCTCACGGAACAGCGATATTTACACGTGGCGAAACCCAGGCTCTTGTCACTGCCACCCTCGGTACCACTCTTGATGAGAAGATAGTGGACGATGTCCTCAACCAGAGCAAGGAGCGTTTCCTTCTTCATTATAATTTCCCGCCGTTCTCAACAGGCGAGGCGCGTGCGCAGCGTGGCGTAGGTCGTCGTGAGGTGGGGCATGGCAATCTTGCTCATCGTGCGCTCAAGCGTATGTTCCCCGAGAATTTCCCTTACACCTGCCGTATCGTCAGCGATATTCTCGAAAGTAACGGTTCTTCTTCAATGGCTACAGTATGTGGCGGCACTCTTGCCCTTCTTGATGCAGGTGTGAAGATGAAGCGTCCGGTCGCAGGTGTGGCGATGGGTCTTATTTCTGACAAGGGTGCCGTAAAATATGCAGTGCTCTCTGACATTCTCGGAGACGAGGACCATCTCGGCGATATGGACTTCAAGGTGACAGGTACTGAAAACGGTATCACTGCCACTCAGATGGACATCAAGTGCGACGGGCTTAGCTATGAAATCCTTGAAAAGGCTCTCGAACAGGCACGTCAGGGACGTCTTCACATCCTTAATATAATCAAGGAGACAATTCCTGAGGCACGCGAGGATTACAAACCTCATGTTCCCCGTCTGTTCACTCTTCAGATTCCAAAGGAGCTTATCGGTGCGGTTATCGGTCCGCAAGGAAAGATCATCCAGGGAATCCAGGAAGAAACCGGAGCAACCATTTCAATTGATGAGGATGAGAAGCTCGGAGTCGGTATTGTCGAGATCGCTTCCAAGGATAAGGAAAGCATCGATGCGGCTCTTGCGAAGATCCGTGCGATTGTAGCTCAGCCTGAAGAGGGCGAGGTTTATGACGGTACAGTCCGTTCTATCCTTGACTTCGGAGCATTCGTTGAGTTCATGCCCGGTCGTGACGGTCTCCTCCATATCAGCGAGATTTCATGGGATCGTCTTGATTCAATGGATCAGAGCGGCTTGAAAGAGGGTGACAAGGTGAAGGTTAAACTTATCGAGATCGACAAGAAAACCGGCAAGTATCGTCTGTCAATGCGTGTGCTCACAGAAAAGCCCGAAGGGTATGTAGAGCGTGAGGCTCGTCCCCGTCGTGAAGGCGGTGACCGTGGTCCCCGTCGTGAAGGTGGCGACAACCGTCCGCGCCGTGACAACTTCGGTCCTCGCCGAGATGGAGACAACAACGGTCCCCGCAGGGAGTTCCGTCGTGAAGGAGGTGACAACCGTCCCCGTCGTGACAACAACGGTCCGCGTCGTTTCACTCCTCGTAACAATGAAGAAAATGCAGAATAAAATCTCATTATAACATAATAAAAAGACCGGACTTTAATCAGGAGTCCGGTCTTTTTTATTAACTGTCTATGGAACTATCCGAGAAAGGTTTGGAATTGGCAGGCGTCATAATTGCCGTTTTGTCGGCGATGCCTTTTGCCTGTTGGTTTGGTAATTGTAATTTGAGATATCAAAAAAGACATCAGAACCTTAACACGCTTGACTCTTCTCGCGTTTATCCTATAATGTTGTCGGTATTCGTTTTGTTGATTACGATAGCGATATGGGTATTATTGAGGTTTCCCGAATCTAAAATAATATGGATTGCGGGGTCGCTTCTGGAAATAGTGGCGGTTTATTATTATTTTAAACCAAGGTATATACCTCTTAATGATAATACTGACACGCAATCTATTGAATGCACTTCGAAGGGGGAGAGGGGAGTGAAGAATATGTTGTTGGGGATATCTGTTTCTCCTTTGTTTGTAAGTGTGATACTGTATTTGGCTGTCACAGGATTTTTACTTTGGTTTCTTCCGGATGTCGCGACTGTCAAGGATTATGGGAAAGGATATGATGTGAAAAGATATTTTGCGCTTCCCTTTGTCAAGGGGATGCGTCCGGGCGGGAGCTATCTGGACAATGAAACCGAAGATACACTTTTCCGGGTATTGGTAAGCTATTCATTCCCGGGGGTAGACAAAGGAAATGTTTATAGTATCACAGAGTCGTATCCGCCTGGAAACTGGATAAAAATGCAGAGCAAGCCTGACTATGTGATGAAGAGATTGCCACCATGGATGGATCCTTCAAGCGGGCGGCCGGGATCCTATCGTACTTGCCGCCGATTTATAGTGAATCGGAGACAAATTGATGCGTTCGCTAATCTGGATATGGAAAAAGCCGGATTGAAAAACAACCGGCTTGTGGATTCCATTCCCGAACCGAAGAATTCTCCGATATGGGAAGATAAGGTAAAGGTCAATAAATATAACGCCTATTGGTAAGATCAGGCTTTTGTTGAATTGATTATGGCTGCCACATCTTCCTCTGTACCGTTGAATGGTCCGGTGTGCGCAAGTTTGATAGTGCACATGGCAGCAGCAAATTTTCCAGCTTCAATATAGTCGGCACCACGGCTACGGCTGTAGAGGTAACCTGCCATATAAGTGTCGCCGCAACCTGTGGCGTCAACCACTTCTGTAGTGGGGTAAGCGGGAATGTCGTAGAAGACGCCGTCTGCATATATCAACGAGCCTCGATCACCAAGTGTGAGAAGAACCTCTTTGCATCCCCATTCCGCAAGCATACGGGCGGCTTCGCGAGGATAGGGTGTGCCGGTGAGTGTTTCCATCTCCTTTTCATTAGCCTTGAGTATGTCGATATACTGCAAGGCTTCTTTTTTATCTGTCCAGTCAATGGCATGTACCTGTTCGCCTCTCACTTCCCTCAGATAACCTTGTGCATCTACTGAAACTATCCCTTTTGAGGAAAGAAGCTTCAATGCGTCAAGGGAGAAGTCGTCTGCCAAAAGAGTGCCGAGATGGAAAATCTTTGCTTCTGCGCCCTGAAGATTGTCGACAGTAAACGGATCAGCTTTTGCCAATACGCGTTGCGTGCGGTCGTTGGGGTTATCTCCATATTTATTTTCAAAGAATACTGACCGACGGCTGGGTATCACGTCGACATCTATGCCTCTTGTCCGTATGTCCTCTACGGCTTGCATTTCGTCGGGTCCGACGGATGTGAGCAGTTTAAACTTGGAATGATCGAGATTTGCCAATGCATGTGCCACATAGAATGCCGTGCCTCCGGGCATGTAGGTTTCAAGACGGGGGGTGATTATTTTATCAAGAGTTATGTGTCCGATACAACAGATATCCGGTGTCATGATGATTTAGTTTTTGAATTTTCCGCGCATAGCGGGTATTGCATAAAATAGTACGGCACAATATGCCAGAGTCGGGACGATGAAGGATGTCGACATGTTTGTCATCCCTGCAACCCAACCCATAAGGAATGTACCGACGGCTCCTCCGAGTGGAGTCATCATGAGGAAAGAGGAAGCTATCTTGGTGGCGGATGCACATCCGCTGATGGTGATTGCGAATATGGTGGGGAACATTATGGCTTCGAAAGCGTAGCACATGAACAGTCCTATCCTTGAGAGCAAACCGAGATCAAGTGTTACCAGGGCTGCACCGATCACAGTCATCACAGCACAGAATGCGAGAACTTTTTCAGCTTTTATATAGTTCATTACAGCGCTTCCCACAACTCTGGCGAGAAGGAAAAGCCCGAGTGCGCCAAAAGATAATGCCCATGTTGCAGTTATTTTATCCATCCACCCATCTTCGGTGGCATAATTTATAAACAGACTGTTGATGGCAATTTCGGCAATTTCGTAACAGAAAAGGGCGAGCACTCCGCATTTGAATCTGTTAGAACTCCAAAGCCATTTGATGTTTCCGCCAAGAGTGCGTTTTTCATTTGCACCCGGTGCATCAGACTCGTTCTTTATTTCCGGCAGTTTGACCCGGGTAAACAGTAAAGCTACGAGAAGGACTATACATCCCATTATAGCGTATGGGAGTGCCACTGAGCTTTCTCCGTCGCCTGAGAACAGGAAGCCGCCCACGAGTACAGGTCCGAGGATGCATCCGAGTCCGTTGAATGATTGGGAGAGGTTAAGTCGGCTTGCGGCTTTTGCGGGGTCTCCGAGTTCAGCGGCATATGGATTGGCGGCGGTCTCAAGCACAGCAAGACCACATCCTATGATGAACAACGGGGCGAGGAAAAATCCAAAAGAGCCGATCATGTCACCGGGGATAAAGGCGAGAGCTCCGAGACCGAATAGCAGTAGTCCGAACACAACGCCTTTGCGGTAACCATATTTTGTAATGAATATACCGGCGGGAAGAGCCATGAGAGCATAAGCTACATATGTTGAAGCTTGCACCATAGTGGACTGCGCGACCGAGATCTCCATTGATTCCTGAAAATGCTTGTTGAGCACATCAAGGATGGAGCGGGCGAAGCCCCACATGAAAAACAGTGAGGTGATGAGGATAAAAGGGAGAAGATATGGGTTGGCACCTTTAGCCGAAGGCTTTGGCGCTAAGCTTGAATTTGGTGTCATGTATGGTTAATAAAATAGTCAGGAAAATATCCCGCACAATATTAGTTCGTGTTGCAAAAGTAATCAATATTCCCCAAATAATCAAATAAATCATTGACTCTGACACCGGATTAGGGGCATGGCGTTTCTCCGAAACGCCATTTTCAGAATGCATAAGGTAATTTTAAAAGTTAGTATTTTCGTTTGAGGGGGCGTCTCGGAGAGACGCCCTGTCCCTATTAGACACGTTGCCCCTATTAGACACCATGTTCCGGTTTCCAAATTCAAAGCCACCTAAAGAGTAGTCTTCGGGTTTCAAATGAAGCGGGTTTCTGCGGATATAGTCCACGCAATTTCTATAGTGTTCATTATTTCTAATGATTCTGTCAAAAGGCTCGGATTGCCAAAGGCAACCGCTTCTCCCGGTCAGTTTGTTGATTTTTCGTGTCGTAAATCTGATGAATGATTTAAAGATACTTTTAACAGTGTTATCTTCTAATGGAATAATCAGAGCATGTAAATGATTTGGCATTATAACGTATGCAGTGATGATGTACCTTTCGTTGTCGAAATGTTCAAGAGAATCAACTGATATCCTGCGTATTTCAGGATTCCCAAGAATACAGCTGCCGTAGCCGATATCCGAGAAGTTTTCCATAGCTGCATTAATAGTTTTATGATACAACTTTTTGATCTCTTCATTCCATGGTTGGGGGTATAGTTTTATAAATGCATCTTTTTTTGAGGTGTATTCTTTTAAAACAGTCTGAGGCATTGAATCCGCTAACCGTAATGTGACGAACTGAACTTTTCCAGCTTGTTCCCAATGAGGAAGGTTTTTCCTGAATATATTTATATCCATATTCCTGTCAAGAAATATTCCGGAGTTTTCAAGTTCCATATTATTAATGGATTATAAGGTTTTATTTATTATGTGCTAAAAATATAAATTAATTTTAGATAAAGCAAGCTTTTACTGAATTTTGTAAATACTTTTTACTTTGTTCATTTTTGTTTTCTCCTTTCAGTTGTTGGCTTTGGGTGACTTTGTCAGGCCCCAAAGCGGCTGGGGCCGCTCAAAACCTGATCTTTTCACCCATGGTGGCTCTGCGGGCGATCTCCGCGCGGTCCTGACGGGTCAGCTTGGAGGCGTCGTCCTTGATGATGAACCCGCTGGAGGAAGTCATGCCCACCTCGGCGGGGCGGGCGCCCTTGGCCCGGATGCCGTCCACCACCTGCTTTTCGGTGGTCCTGGCCTGCCGCTG
>CAMTMX010000073.1 GCA_947073495.1 uncultured Porphyromonadaceae bacterium | reverse complement strand
CGTGCAGAATGCATAAGGTAATTTTAAAAGTTAGTATTTTCGTTTGAGGGGGCGTCTCGGAGAGACGCCTTGTCCCTATTTGGGGGCTTTGTTCCAGTCTTTGTCCCTGTTTTACACTGTTTAGAAGCGGAAGCCGATGTTGGCGGAAAAGTTTTCTACGGAACTGAAGAGGGAGTAGGTGGCGCTTTTATACCAATGCCCGTTCATTTTTCCGATAAGACTGAAGAAGAAGTTGCCGAGATTGTAGGTAAGGGATGTGCGGGCATTTACATTCATTGCCACCATGTATTTTTTGCCTTCCAATGAATCTTCATAGCAGTGACTGAGCCCTACTGACGGCATAGCTGTGATGTTGAACAGCAATCTCGGTTTGATCACCCAGTTATATCCGTATCCGAACAGGATGCTGTAAGATTTATAGTGGAACAGATAGGAGTTGACCGGGATGGTCAAATATGGTTTAAGTTGTATTGGAAGCTCATGGAAATTGAAACCAACCTTGAGATCGGAATATGTAAAACCGGCAAGGAATGAGCCTTGGCTTTTTTTCTGAAACTTTGAGAAATTATAGGCGGCTCCTTGGGAATATCGTTTATTGTTGAAAAAATAATATGCCTCAATTCCCAGGTTGTAAAGTTCCACACCCGGAAAATTCATTTTAAAGATTTTTCCATCCTTATACTTCCCGAATTTACGAAGGTATGTGCCGCCTGTATTTTCATGATAGTAGATTTCAGCGTTAAACAGGGCGCAGTTGAAGCCAAATTCCCACTTCTTATGTTTTATCGGATCGTTGCTGAAAAACCTTCCGATATCGTAGGTTGTGCCGACACTGACCGCCATATATTGAATATATCCACCTATGTTGGAATATAGGTTGCTGAGCATTTGGGTTTTTAATCCTCCCGGAAGAGTCATAGCATAGCTATCCACCCAGTTGTCGTTAAGGATACGGACTTTCCAACGTTTTCCTGTTCCGACCACATATTGAGGATCATAAGAATTGAAAAAACGGTCACCCCAATTATAAACATCCACACAAAATTTTATAAACTTTGGATAGATGACAGCAGTGTCCTGAAGATTCAACTTGCCTTTTTTTGCAAGATTCCACCACCACATCTGTTCTTCAGATTTGGGAAGGGGCCGGATATGTTCTTCTTTCGGGGCAGGTGCATCAACCGGTATGGATATATCAGTCGTATCAAACTGTGGCGCATGCAGTCCGATCCATGGTTTAGGCATGACATTGCCGACAGAATCGTTTGCCTTCCCGGCTAAAGACCCTGTCGGTAATAGAATGGCCAGTATTATAATTAATAGGCGGTGGTCCATTATACCGGTCTTAGAATGTATTGCAAAATTAGTTAAAAATATCAAAATTGAAAAATTGCGTCAACATTAATTTCTATAGGAAATATTTAGAAATTGTTTAAATTTATTTGTCGAAGGAATTGAGAGGATTTGTCAGGTAGATTTTTGATATTTATGAAGGAGTTATGGGGTTCCATAATAACTGAATAAATATCATAAAGATGCTGACAAAGACCTTAATGACAAGACAAAATAAATTTTAAACAATTTCTTAATGATTGCGCAATAGAGGCGCCCGATTATTTTTTTATCCCCCTCTTGTTGAGTGCTGCCTGATATCGTCTGGCATTTGCGAGATGTTCTTTATAAGTGGCTGCAAAATTATGATAGCCGGAGAAATCTTCTTTTGCACACATGTAGATATCTTCAGAAGGTTTGGAATTAAGAATCTGGTCTATCGTAGCTACGCTTGTTGTGCGGATTGGCCCCGGTGGGAGACCTGTGTTGAGGTAGGTGTTGTATGGCGATTGGGTTTTCAGATGAGTGTTCAGAATTCTTCGTAGGGAGAAATCTCCCACCGCATATTTCACGGTGGGATCCGCCTGAAGTTTCATCCCTTTCTGATATCGATTGATGTAGAGCCTGCCGATCTCATCTTTTTCATCAAGTTTATTTGTTTCCTCATCAACAATAGATGCAATAGTCATTAGTTCTGCAGGTGTCAGTCCGAGGTCTTTGGCTTTCTGAATTCTTTCTTCATTCCATATTTTATTAAAGTTGGCACCTATTTTCTGAATGAATGCCGTAGGGGAGGCGGTCCAATAGAAATCGTAGGAGTCTTCTACAAATAACGACAATGCCTGATCGTAGGTGAGACCATATTCTGCCAGAAGCTCTTCGTTTTTTAAAGTTTTGATAAGATCGTCAGCGGAAAAGTCGAGTTTCACCGCTACTTTTTTAGCCAGGTTTTCCAAGGTGCGGAAGCGGTTAATAGTGACGGTGATGGGTTGCTGTGCACCATGCGACAGACGGTGTTCCGCCTGTAGAGGAGACATCCCCTGCTCGATAAGGTATGCACCATATCGTTCTCCATATTCCGATCCTCTGATTTTTGCAATCCTCATCACCTTTTCTGCATATTCATCGTCAAGGTATTTGGAGATAGAGTCCTGCACCATTTCATTAGTGGCGTGTCGGGGGATTTTGATAAGTGCATCTCGTGCAGCCTTCTCAATAAGAAGCGGAAGGCAAACGAGAATAAAGGCAACCACGACTGCGACACCCAAAAAGATAACAGCCATTTTAACCGCACTTTTTCTTTTCTTTGGTTTTTTGAGTGGATCGGGAGAGTTTTTTGCTTTTTCGTTTGTTGATTCAGACATATCTACAGATAAATCACGTGGCCCTCTTCGCAAGGGAAGCGCGCCACGTGTCAGATTTTTATAATAAAATATATAAGTCCGATAACGGGATAAAGGCTATGCACTTATGCAGTGGGCATGTTTAAGATAAGCCCGAAAGACGCCAGATAAATAAACCGGACTTTCCTGAGAAAGAAGAAATTTATTTCTTGCCTTTTAATTTTTCGAGCTGAGGCTCAAGAGCGTTTAATGCGAGGTCAATAGCCTCTTCAAAAGAGTCGGCTGTCTTTGATGCGAACAAGTCGGGGCTGCCGGGGACGGCGAGGAGGATGCCGGCTTCTTTATTCATGGCAGTTTCCGGCTTGATGAGTCTTAAGTTAACTTCTACATTATTGATCACCTCAAAACGGCGGGTGAGTTTATCAATCTTTTTGTTGGTGAATGCAACAAGTTTCTCCGAAATGTCGAAATGAATCGCTTTAATGTTTACTTCCATAATTTTGGGTATTTATGGTTATTACTCTGTCTACGCGCCATTGTCTGACGCCATTCATGGGTTAACTAAGGCCGGAGAGGGAGAACTCAGGTATAAATAAATATAATTGAATTCTTCGTCCTTGATTACAAAGATAAACAATAAAGCTGAAAGTTTTGCTTAAAATGGAATAAAATTTATTATATTTTTTTGTTTTTTGATCTTGGATGTGCACCTTCGTAGGCTTTTTTCATTTCTGCAAAGGAAATATGTGTGTAAATTTGGGTTGTGGCGAGTGAGGCATGTCCTAAAAATTCTTTTACGGAATTAAGGTCGGCACCTTCATTAAGCATGGCGGTGGCGAAAGAATGGCGCAGGGCATGTGGACTTTTTCGACGTGCCGAAGTCTCGGATAACGATTTTTTGACGATATTATAGACTTGAGATGGGGAGATGCGTTTCCCTTTGACCACAAGAAGCGGACGAGGTGATTCAAGATCTGTCCAAATAGAATCGCGCATGTCTTGCCATCGCTTAATATGCTGCATCAGGATGGCCGGGACTGGCACGATCCTTTGTTTTGACCTTTTTCCTGTTATTTTTATTTCGGAGGCGGTTTCACTTATATCGGTGTCTGATATGGAAATTAATTCCGCACGACGCAGCCCGAGTGAATATAGCAATTCAACTATCAGGTGACTTCTGGTCTCGTCTTCAAGATTCCCGGAATCGGTTTCCTGTTCAGATTCCACATCCATTTCTTCCCTCCTTAAAATCATCTCCACTTCCTCCGGACGCACATGGTCGGGGAGATGTTTTGGCAATTTAGGGAGCGAGAGGTCAGCAGTTGGGTTTGATGAAATCACGCCGGTTTTTAAGAGGTATTTGAAAAAAGCACGGAGGCTTTGTGCTTTTCTTCTTAAGGAACGCGGAGTCACCCCTTCTCTTGCAAGGGAGGCGAGCCAAGCCCTGATGTCGGAAAGGGAGACGTCGTCTGGCTTGAATTGAGAAGGGTTGAAACATGTAAGCCATCCGGAGAATTGATGCAGGTCGCGACCATATGCCTCAACAGTCAGCGAAGACCGGTTGAGTTCGTAACGGAGATATTTCAAGAAACTGTCGATCGGCATTTGATGGCTTATGTGTTCAGGTGATGGAGCCTTTGGATTGAACGATAAATGAAAACCGGAGCCCGTCTTGTTGAAAGACAGGCTCCGGATGATGGTTTAGAGAATCTTTGACCTATAATGTCAGAGATTGTCTTAATCGCGACGAAGTGTCGGGAGGCGCGATTACTGCTCCGCCTGACGGAGCTGCTGAACGTAAGCAGCCTTGATCATCTTCTTGCGGTTTGTGACTGAAGGCTTCTCAAAAGCCTGACGTCTGCGCAGTTCTTTTACGATGCCGGTTCTTTCAAATTTACGTTTGAACTTTTTGAGTGCTTTCTCAATGTTCTCGCCCTCTTTTACTTGTACGATAATCATTTGTTATGAGTTACTTTGTTTTTGTTAATTTTTCAGATTTGTTTATTATGCAATGTCCCGCCGGGAGAGCCGTCAGGGTATTTGCGGTTGCAAAATTAGTCAAACTAATTTGTTTGACAAAATTTTACGACCCTTTTTTATTTAATATGAGTTTTTTTATACTTTTATTTGTTGTAGGAAGCCGGCATATGCATGTTTTCATACCGTTTATTCATCCCAATTGTTGATTGCAGATATTATTTCCTCCACTTCCGATTGCGTAAGGACCGGGGAAATAGGTAACGAAAGTTCAGCGGAATGGATATATTCGGTTATCGGAAATTTTAGATGATTCCATTCTCTATAAGATTCCTGAAGGTGGGGAGGGATAGGGTAGTGGATAGCTGTAGATATCCCTTTGCCTTTAAGATGTCTCATCAGATGTTCGCGTTTTTCACAGAGTACAGGGAACAAGTGGAAAACATGTGCATCAAAATCGGATACGACTGGAAGTTTTATATTCCTGTTTTTTATTTCTTTGAGATATTGTTTCGCGATATTCTTGCGTTGATGGTTATCTTCTTCAAGGTGCTTGAGTTTTACCCTCAAGACTGCCGCTTGAATTTCGTCAAGCCTGGAGTTTGTCCCTTTGAATTGGAATATATTTTTGATTTCTGAACCATAATTTGCAAGAGTTCTGATTGTGTCGGCAATTATAGGGTCGTCGGTTGTCACAGCCCCGCCATCTCCCATGGCTCCAAGGTTTTTGCTTGGGTAGAAGCTATGTGCGGCGGCATGTCCTAAAGATCCGGTTTTTTCCCCTTTAAAGACGCATCCGTGGGCCTGCGCATTGTCTTCAATAAGAAGGAGATTATGTTTTCTGCAGATATCGCCTATTTTATCTGTGTATGCACATTGTCCATAAAGATGTACGATCAATACGGCTTTTGTCCGTGGCGTTATCGATGTCTCAATCTTTTGCTGATCTATCAGGAAGGTTTCTTTGTCAGGTTCTACGGGAACAGGGGTCAGTCCGTTTTCCGAAATGGAAAGGATAGAGGCAATGTAGGTGTTCGCCGGTACAATGACTTGGTCTCCTGAGTCTAATACACCCGTTTTCTTGTATGCCTTGAAGATAAGAGATAGGGCGTTGAGTCCGTTGCCGCATCCGATTGCGTATCGGCTCCCGATATAATTTGAATATTCCTCTTCGAAAAATCTATTTTCATTTCCGCGAATATATACGCCGGATCTGACAACCCTGTCAATTGCGTCTCTTATTTCTTCCGCATATTGGAGATTTATCTTTTGAAGATCAAGGAATGGTATCATAATTTATCGGGAAAATTAGTTTATGGGGATACAATAAGTATCATAACAGATTGCTCTACCTCCGAATCCTTCTTTCTGATAGATTAACTGTTCATTTAAGATTTTTCCGCCATTTTCATTAGAGGTGCCAAAATCAAAAAATCTTTTATCCTTGAAGGTTTTGTTCAGTAGAACATCGAAAATAATGTCTATGGCACCTATGGCTTTTCCGTATGGCGTTGCGGAAATATATTGGCAGTGTGCCACGTGTCGGGTTTCATATATTAATACTCCCCCTTCCATTGTGTCGCCGATGAATGCTCCGAAAAGTTTGATTTCGTTTGGAAATTTGTTTCGCAGGTTTTCAATTTCTTTAAATGTATGAACCGGATGTGCGTTATACTTTAGAAGAAGGTTTGAGGCCAAAATTGTCCAGAATGTATCGAAATCGTCACTCCTCCTGACTTTTACGTCTGCATGAATCGCCTTTTTTATCCCTGAGTTGCGGATTGAGCGAAATTTAATACGATTATCATTAAAAACAACGGAAGATATATTCCTCGCCACAAGCTTAGCGTCCAGCCGAAACAGTGCGTAGAGGTCTTCTTCCGAAGGGAGTGAATGGTATATATATGGAATCGGTTTGTAGACAAGTTTTTCTATGCCGGTGGATTTTAGATTTTCTCTGAGCAATGTGAACACATCGAGAATCTCCGCGGAAGTGCATTTCCGGTTCATTAACATTCCTCCGTATGTCAAGCCGGCATGACTATAAATGTTATTTTTAATTCGGCACGCCGGCAAGATAGAGTAGAATGCATCGTTTCTTGTAATTATTAACGAATTGTCTGAGAAACGGTCTGAATGGTAATCAATGTAATCGCGTTTTAATAAAAATGTGCCGTTTTTTGAAGACTCGACAAAAAAATCCCAGTCATTTTTTAAATCGTGGGAATATGGGATTATTGAGAATCTGATATGTTGTGAAGTCTTGATGCCTGACATATATTGTCTCGTTGCTTGATTTTTATAAACTCTTCATATTCTTGAATATAGTCGTTTTTGTCGTATGATCCTGACGCAAGAACCATGCATACGGATCCTTCTGAAAAATTTTTGAGAGTGTTCCAAATTCCGGCAGAAATGTATAGTCCTTTGCTTGGATCGTTTAAACGGTATGTGTGTTTTGACACTCCGTTGTCTACCGTTACCTCGAAACTTCCGCTGATGGCTATTATAATCTGTTGTTGTTCGTGGTGTGCATGTTCCCCTCGCGTTTCATCACCGGGGACACCATATATCCAGTAGGCGCGTTTGATTGAAAACGGGATATCTTTCAGTTCCTCGATCACCGTGAGGGCGCCACGGTGATCAAGGAAACGTGTAAGATCAATGATACGAACCTCACAGTTATTCTTCATACCATTTTGAATACATCAGATAGTTGCGGGCTATCTTTTCGTTCATCTCTTTTGCTTTTTCAGGTTCAACCATTTTGATGAATTTTGCGGGAGCCCCGCCCCATAGTTCATGAGGTCCTATTTTGGTGCGGCTGAGCACCACTGAGCCTGCTGCTACAAGAGCCCCTTCTCCGACCTCGGCATCATCCATGACCACGGCACCCATCCCGATCAGCGCGTAGTCATGAATTTTCGCTCCATGTATCACCACATTGTGGCCGATCGAGACATCGTCGCCTATTTCGATAGTGGATTTCTGATATAAGGTATGGAGCACGCTGCCGTCTTGAATATTCACCCGGTTGCCTATCCTGATAGAATTGACGTCACCACGTAGTACTGTTGAAAACCATACGCTGCACTCGTCGCCCATGACCACATCTCCGATTATGGCGGCATTGTCGGCAAGGAAGCAGTCTTTGCCTATGATAGGAGTGAATCCTCTTACTGATTTTATTATTGCCATGTTGTTGTCTTGTTATTTATTGATTGGTTTAGTCTTTTCTTTGAGCCATTCTTGTTCTTCTGGTTTCAACAGAGGAGTGAGCCGGTCACGTACCTGGGTATGATAGTCGTTTATCCATTTAATTTCTTCGTCGGTCATTATGTCAGTGTCGCATAATGTCGTGTCAAATGGGAAAAGAGTCATGTTTTTAAACTGAAGGAACTCCCCGAAGTCTGTAGTGTCCCAAATTTCGGTCACCACAAGATTTTCGCATCTGATTCCATACTTGCCCTCAATGTATAGTCCTGGTTCGTTGCTTGTGATCATACCCGGTTCAAGAGCCACGGGATTTTCGTTCAGACGGATGCTTTGTGGCCCTTCGTGGCAATTTATGAAGAATCCTACGCCGTGACCTGTGCCGTGGTAATAGGCTTTCCCCTCATTCCAAAGGAATTGGCGGGCGAGTATGTCAAGTTGTGCGCCACGTGTCCCTGCAGGGAATTTAATTGTGGACAGGGCTATGTGTCCTTTGAGCACAAGTGTGAAGTCATGTTTTTGTTGGGGGGTAGGTGTGCCGAGTGCTATGGTACGGGTGATGTCTGTGGTGCCGTATGTATATTGTCCTCCGGAATCAACAAGCAGCAGCCCGTCTCCTTTTATTATAACATCGCTCTCTTCTGTTGCCTCATAGTGCACAATGGCTCCATGTTCGTTCCACCCTATGATGGGAGCGAAACTCTCATCCACGCATGAAGGATCGGCAAGACGGAGAGCACGGAGGCGTTTGCCTAACTCGACTTCCGTGAGTTTGCCGGATGGATATTCATTTTCAACCATCATGAAAAATTTTGTGAGGGCAACACCGTCTTTTTCCATGGCGATTGAAAGGTTGGAAAGCATTGTGTCGTTTTTTATGCTTTTCAGTTTTGCAACTCCGGCTCCTCCGAAAACGGGAGTGCATCCGATATGATCGTATACGCCGCGGGCGGTTTTTTCCGGATCAATCAGCAATCTTTGCTCTTTCGGAAGATTGCCTACAAATTCGGTTACGCTGTCATAGCCCTTTATTTCTATATTGTATTTCTTGAGATGACCGGCAACGTTGTCTGTAATTTTTTCGCTGTCAATAAAAAGGATCCTGTTGTTTTCATCGACATATAGATAGGCGACGAAAATGGGGGAGAAGGCGATGTCTCCGGCAGTTCGTAAATTGGTGACCCATGCAATGTCGTCAAGGGAAGACAAAAGAATTGAATTTGCCAGTTCGGCCTTGACTTCCGTGAGAAGACTTTTCATCTTGTCGTCGACGGTTTCTCCAACCACCCCCTCATCGTGAACGAACAGTTTGTTTTTTGGTCGTGAAGGGCGATCCGGATAAATATAATCGAATTGCGGGAAATTGTCATTGAATTTTATATTATTGTCCGACAGTTCCTGCTGCATCTGTTGTGCATATGATACGGAGAATGTCATGCCGTCGATTCCTACCGTCTGCCCCGGATTCAGGTTTTCCACAAGCCAGTCCACGAGGTTCACTGCATCCGGTCCGTCTTCTTTCATCATAGAAAAGCCTGTGCCTTCAAGCTGTAATTCCGCTTGGATAAAATATCGGGAATCTGTCCAACAAAGTGCTTTGTCTGATGTGACCACAGCAGTGCCGTTTGTGCCGTTGACACTCCAAAATCCGGTTAGCCATTCTCTGCCTCTCCAATGATGTGGCGGCAACTCAGATTGATGAGGATCTGTGCCAGATATGACAACGGCGTCAATGCCGTGAGCTTTCATCGCGTCTCTGAGGAGCTGAAGATATTCAAGGTTTTTCTTTATCATTTTTTGACTGTATTGGTTTTGTCGATGTAAAGTTAATGAATAAAATTGTTGCTGACAAATAAATCTATTCAACAAGTTCTTGCAAAAAGATGAGAGACGATGGGGAAACGGGTTGATGTGTTAGGGCGTGGCTTAGACCCCATTCCCCAGCGTTAACAAATATTGGGGAATGGGGTCTTAATAGTCAGTTGGGGTATCTGAATCATGGCAGAAGGTATAAAATAATGGAAAAAAGGGGATGCGTTTGTGCTTCGGAATAGAATCAGGTGCGTAAATTTGGCCAAATTGGAACATATGGGAAATATTATTGTAATATTCTTAAAAAGGATGAAAATTTTTCGCTTAATTTTTTTGCAGATTAAAAAAGATGTTGTAACTTTGCAGTGAATTTGTCCGCGAATGATTTTCTCCGGTGGAAAATTCAGGAGATTTTCTGGTGCGGTAAAGATAAATGGCAAGTCAAAAAGATTTTAAGTAATAGTGATATAAATTGTAAGTTAGTGGTTGAGTTAGGCAAATCAGGCTTGTGAAGGTATGACAGTCTACAAAATCACAGAACGGCAGAATGTTGTGAAACAGTCTGCCGTTTTTGATTTTTTTATATCCTCACTATATCGCCACAACGCCCGGCTACCTTCAAAGCGGCCGGGCGTTGTGGCGATATAGTGAGTCGGTTTATCCTTTGAAGTTGGATGCCACTTCGTAGATTTTTTCATAAATCCTGCGGTCTGAGTCATCGAGTATTACGTCTCTTCTGCATAGTACTCTTTCCGCTACCTGCAAGAATTTTTTTACAGGAACATTGCTGAATCCTCCCGAAGGGCTGCCTTCGCTAAAGCTGGGCACGAATGCTCTTGGAAATCCCGCTCCATATAGATTTACACTAACTCCGAGCACAGTTGCCGTGTTGAGCATACAGTTTACCCCTATCTTTGTGTGGTCACCTATTATTGGTCCGCAGAATTGTAGGTCTGTACGCATAAATGTGTGTGAATGGTAGTTCCACACCCTGATCTTTGAGTAGTCGTTTTTAAGGTTTGAAGCATTGACGCCGGCGCCGATGTTGCACCATTCTCCGATGACCGCATTCCCGAGATATCCGTCGTGGGCTTTATTGCTGAATCCGAACAATACGGCGTTGTCTATCTCCCCGCCTACTTTGCAGTAGGGTCCAAACGTGCATCCTCCATATATTTTTGATCCCATCCTGATTTTTGCATTTTCGCAAAGGGCAAGAGGTCCTCGGACTGAGCAGCCTTCCATGATTTCCGCGTTTTTACCGATGTATATCGGTCCATCCTTGAGATTTATGTTGGCTGCCTCGATATTGGCGCCTTCTTCAATAAATAACAATTCCCTTCCGGATTCGTCGGTGAAATTGCCGATTACTGTGTTCGAGCTGTCGAGGGGCATTGATTTTCTGCCGGCAGTGAGGCGGAAAAAGTCATTCTTGATTTCTTCTGCGTTTCTGAGAAAAACGTCAAAAGCGTATCTGATTCGCCTGATTTCAACGTCAGTGTTTTTTGGGGAAAAATTTGAAGAAAGGAAGTCGGAGTAGTTGCCCTTGAAAGCGATAGGTTCGTCGCCATCCAAAATCGCCTGATTGTGTTCGAGCGAGTTTATCTCCTTTATTATATGTGTGTCTGGCAGGAGGGATCCGGATATCAAAATCACGTCGTCGTCATTCGAGGGGCCTGTCCCAAATTTTTCTCTAAGGTACTCTACCGGCAAATACTCATAATTGCCCGGTAGCATTGATTCCCATTTTTGTCTGATTGTCTTGATTCCTATTCTAAAATCAGAGATTGGCCGTGTGAAGCTTAAGGGCAGCAAATTTTCATGAGTGTTTTGCGTGTCGAATAAAAATATATGGTCGTACATGTTAAATTCTTTGGAGAATGTATGAATGTTTAAACTGTGTTTGCGCACAATTCGTAAAACTGTGCAAAAGTAACATATTTTAATATTTCGTCAAATAATTAATTGTTAAAAACTCTTTAATTTGATTGAGCCGGATGTGAATTTCGTATAGTTATTGGTGGTGAAATTTGTTGAGTGAAATGATGTGGAATGTTAATAAATAAAATTTTTTGAATAAAATGCCGCATAAAGTTTGTGTAATAGGCTAATTTTCATTATCTTTGCAACGTTTTTGGAGTCTAAGTCATGATGCAGATATTTAATTGATTGAGTCATAAGGACTTGATGTGATTAAAAGTGTGTTATGGTAAGGATTTGAAATCGACAGAAACGAGTTATAAATAAACAATATCAATTTTTAGAGACTAAGAATGCCAACGATTCAGCAATTAGTAAGAAAAGGACGCGTGGCTCTCAAGGAAAAGAGCAAATCTCCCGCCTTGGATTCATGTCCGCAGCGCCGTGGCGTGTGTGTGCGTGTATACACCACCACTCCTAAGAAGCCTAATTCGGCTATGCGTAAAGTGGCGCGTGTGCGTCTGACCAACGGCAAGGAGGTTAACTCCTACATTCCGGGAGAGGGTCACAACCTTCAGGAACACTCAATCGTGATGGTGCGCGGTGGTCGTGTCAAAGACCTTCCGGGTGTGCGTTATCACATCGTGCGCGGTACGCTTGATACAGCAGGTGTGCAGGGTCGCACTCAGCGTCGTTCCAAATATGGGGCTAAGCGTCCAAAAGCCGCTAAGAAGTAATAGTCAGAGCACATTGCTTCGGCACCAGCAAACATTAACCATGTTTTTGATTGTCTGGAGGGCTTGATGGTTGAGTAAACGGCGGCAAGAGAGCCGACGTTGAAGATTTTTCAAAAGCAACCGCAACAAAAACACTAAACAAACAAAAATGAGAAAAGCGAAACCAAAGAAAAGGGTGATACTGCCCGATCCCGTGTTCCATGATGTCAGAGTGTCAAAATTTGTGAACCACCTGATGTATGACGGAAAGAAGAACACGGCATATACCATTTTCTATACGGCATTGGAGACCGTGAAGGCCAAAATGCCCAACGAGGAGAAGAGCGCACTTGAAATCTGGAAAAAAGCTCTCGAGAATATTACTCCTCAAGTGGAGGTGAAGTCACGCCGCGTAGGTGGTGCCACCTTCCAGGTTCCTACAGAGATCAGAGCCGACCGTAAGGAATCGATATCAATGAAAAATCTTATCATTTATGCACGTAAGCGTGGTGGCAAGACAATGGCAGACAAACTTGCCGCAGAGATCGTAGACGCCTTCAACGACCAGGGTGGTGCTTTCAAGAGAAAAGAGGATATGCACCGCATGGCTGAGGCTAACCGCGCTTTCGCTCACTTCAGATTTTAATATTGATATTTTAAATCATGGCTAAACACGACGATCTTAATTTGACCAGAAATATCGGCATCATGGCTCACATCGATGCCGGCAAGACCACCACGTCCGAGCGTATACTTTTTTATACCGGTTTGACTCACAAAATTGGTGAGGTTCATGACGGTGCCGCTACAATGGACTGGATGGAGCAGGAGCAGGAGCGAGGTATCACTATCACCTCGGCTGCTACCACAACTTTCTGGAACTATCAAGGCAATAAGTTTAAAATCAATCTGATTGACACTCCGGGGCACGTAGACTTCACAGTAGAGGTTGAACGTTCGCTCCGTGTGCTTGACGGCGCTGTCGCAGCGTTTTGTGCTGTAGGTGGTGTTGAGCCTCAGAGTGAGACCGTATGGCGTCAGGCTGATAAATATAATGTTCCCCGTATCGGTTACGTCAACAAGATGGACCGCTCCGGTGCGAACTTCTTCGAGGTTGTACGTCAGGTGCGTGAAGTGCTCGGCGCCACTCCACTTCCGATCCAGATCCCTATCGGGGCGGAAGAGACTTTCAAAGGCGTTGTCGATTTGGTCCAGATGAAGGCTATCTTCTGGCATGACGAGACAATGGGCGCTGAATACACTGTAGAAGAAATTCCTGCGAACCTTGTAGAAGAAGCAGAGGAATGGCGCGACAAAATGCTTGAGACCCTCGCTGAGTTTGACGAGGTTCTCATGGAAAAATATTTCGATGATCCCTCAACAATCAGCGTGGATGAAATCAAGGCAGCTATCCGCAAGGCTACTCTCGCCATGGAGATAAATCCCATGATCTGTGGATCTTCTTTCAAAAACAAGGGTGTGCAGACTCTTCTTGATGCAGTCTGCGCATATCTTCCTTCTCCTGAAGATTCAGGTGTTGTCGAGGGTCATGCAGTAGGTGATCCGGATGAGGTTGAGACCCGTGAGCCGAGCCCTGAAGCTCCTATGTGTGCTCTCGCGTTCAAGATCGCAACCGACCCGTATGTAGGCCGTCTTTGCTTCTTCCGTGTATATTCAGGCGAGATTCAGTCTGGCAGCTACGTTCTCAACAGCCGCAGCGGCAAGAAAGAGAGAATCTCTCGTCTGTTCCAGATGCACTCAAACAAGCAGAATCCCAAAGAAATGATCGGCTGTGGCGATATCGGCGCAGGCGTCGGCTTCAAAGATATCCGCACAGGCGATACGCTGTGTGATGAAAACGCCCCCATCGTTCTTGAGTCAATGGAGTTCCCCGATCCGGTTATCGGTATAGCTGTAGAGCCTAAGACTCAGAAAGATCTCGACAAGCTTGGTGTAGGTCTTCAGAAACTTGCAGAAGAAGACCCGACATTCCGTGTTGAGACAAACGAGGAGACAGGCCAGACTGTTATCAGCGGTATGGGTGAGCTTCACCTTGACATCATCATCGACCGTCTTCGTCGTGAGTTTAAGGTAGAATGTAATCAGGGTCGTCCTCAGGTTACTTATAAAGAGGCAATCACCAAGCCGGTTGAGCTCCGTGAGGTATTCAAGAAGCAGACCGGTGGTCGCGGTAAGTTTGCAGACATCATCGTTCGCATCGAGCCGGCAGACGAAGATTTCGAAGGCAGCCTCCAGTTTATCGACGAGGTTAAGGGCGGTAACGTTCCTAAGGAATATATACCTTCAGTGCAGAAGGGCTTCCAGACAGCTATGAAGAACGGTGTTCTCGCAGGTTATCCTGTAGAGCGTCTGAAAGTGACTCTCCTTGACGGTAGCTTCCACCCCGTGGACTCTGACCAGCTTTCGTTCGAACTTTGCGCTATCCAGGCGTTCAAGAAAGGTAGCGAAAAGGCAGGTCCTGTTCTTATGGAGCCTATCATGAAGATCGAGGTTGTGACTCCGGAGGAGTCAATGGGTGATGTGATCGGAGACCTTAACAAACGTCGCGGTCAGGTAGAAGGTATGGAAACAAGCCGCAGTGGCGCCCGTATCGTCAAGGCAAAGGCACCTCTCGCCGAAATGTTCGGTTATGTGACAGCCCTCCGTACTATTACATCAGGACGTGCAACCAGCACTATGTCGTTCAGCCACTATTCTGAAGTGAGCAGCTCAATTGCAAAGAATGTGCTCACAGAGGTGCAGGGCAGAGTTGATCTATTGAAATAATAAAGACACAATTCTAATATGAATCAAAAAATCAGAATCAAACTCAAATCTTACGATCACAATCTTGTCGACAAATCGGCAGAGAAGATCGTGAAGACGGTAAAATCGACAGGTGCAGTGGTAAGCGGTCCTATTCCGTTGCCTACCCACAAGCGTATCTTCACCGTCAACCGCTCAACCTTCGTCAACAAGAAGAGCCGTGAGCAGTTCCAGCTTTCATCATTTCAGCGTCTTATCGACATTTACAGTTCTACATCAAAGACTGTAGACGCACTTATGAAGCTTGAGCTTCCCAGCGGAGTTGACGTAAGCATCAAAGTCTGATGATATATCTGCCCCCTGAAAAGGGGGCGGATTATCGAAGCAAAATAACATATAACAACAATCCAATAAAATCAAAGTAAGAAATGCCAGGATTATTAGGAAAGAAAATCGGAATGACATCCGTTTTCAGTGCCGACGGAAAAAA
>CAMTMX010000072.1 GCA_947073495.1 uncultured Porphyromonadaceae bacterium | reverse complement strand
ACTACTTTTTTTGTTAATGCTACGTTTTCTTCAAAGTCATATTTTGAACCATCTATCATAACTGATGTAAATCCTGCATCTATACACATTTTTGCTGTTTCAAAATCAGGACCATGATCTAAATGTATTGCTATTGGTACTTCTGGATGTTCTTCTACCGCTGCCTCTACCATTTTCATTAAATAATTTATTCTTGCATATTTTATAGCACTTGATGAAGCTTGTAATATAACTGGTGATTTTGCTTCTGCTGCTGCATCTACTATAGCTTGAATTATTTCCATATTGTTTACATTGAATGCACCTATTGCATATCCCTCTTTCATTGATTTTTCGAACATTTCCTTTGTTGTTACTAACATTTTTCATTCCTCCATTCTTTGGCTGTTTTGCCACTTTTATTTTATTTCTATTTTTCTAATCTGTCAAGTATGAAATTGACTTATATAAAAATTGATGTGTTTTTTGCCTTGTCTCTCAAAAACACATCAATTAACACATTAATCCTCTACATATTCGTAACTTGCACACATAGATTCATCTGGTTGCATTGTCTCGCATTCCATTATAGGTTCTACTTGTATACTTTCTAGTATACACTTTCCTTTTTCACTATTATTGTATTTGCAGCTTGTTACTGAGCATTTTATTTCTTGATTTTTTTCCATTTTATACCTCCCAAAAAATAATAGTATGAACTTTTTTATTTTGCTCATACTATTATTATGTTACAATATAAAAATACTATTCAGCACATTCTTTTTCATCAGATTTTAGACATTTTTTTGGTGGTTCTTCAAAGCTTAAATACCAACTTATTTCATTTCTATTTTTATTTATGTTTTTTTTTTATTTTTTACCAATTGCTTCTAATTGCCAATTGAGCAAAGTTCGCCGCGGAGGGTCGCGCTGCTCGCATCGAGGATACGCACCTTTACGAAATCACCAGGCTTAGTGTCACCTTTCGGGAAAACAACCACCTTGTTTTGCGACGTGCGACCGAAATGTTCGTCGGCACTCCTCTTCGACCTACCTTCCACAAGGACTTCCATCACCTTGCCGACGTCCCTGCGGTTGCTTTCAGCCGACAACTCGTTCTGAAGGGCTATCATCCTGTTCAAACGGTCGATCTTCACCTCTTCAGGGACATTGTCAGGAAGATGTTTCGATGCGAATGTCCCGGGTCGTTCGGAATACTTGAACATAAACGCCGAGTCAAACCCTACCTCTCGCATCAAGTCGAGTGTCTCCTGAAAATCCTCCTCCGTTTCATTATGGAAACCGGTGAAAAGGTCCGTAGAGATCCCGGCATCAGGCATCACCCTGCGGATTGCGGCGACACGGTCAAGATACCATTCACGGGTGTATTTTCTGTTCATCAGCTTCAACACGGCATTGCTGCCGCTCTGGACAGGGAGATGCACATGGCGCGCTATGTTAGGATATTTCGCCATGGTCTCGATCGTGGCGTCACACATATCCTTGGGATGAGAGGTGGTGAAACGCACGCGCATATCCGGGGCCGCCTCCGCCACCATTGCAAGAAGAGCCGGGAAACGGGTCTCATTCCCATCTTCGTCTTTATAATCATAGCTGTCGACATTCTGACCTAAAAGCGTGACCTCCTTGAATCCCCTCGCACGCAGGTCGGCAAGTTCACGGAGAATGCTCTGCGGCTCCCGGCTGCGCTCACGCCCCCTTGTATAGGGGACAATGCAATACGAGCAGAAATTGTTGCATCCGCGCATGATCGATATGAATCCCCCCGTCTGAGAAGAGCCCAACCTGCGGGGCAAGACGTCGCGATAGGTCTCCGTAGTGGAAAGCTCGATGTTTATCGCCTTTGAGCCCGCTTCGGCAGCGGCTATCAGATTCGGGAGGTCAAGATAAGAATCAGGTCCGGCAACCACATCCACCCCATATTCATCTATAAGCTGATGCTTTAGCCTTTCCGCCATGCATCCTATCACACCTATTATTATATTTCTCCCTAACTTCTTGCGTAGGGAATTCCAATATGCAAGGCGGGAATATATTTTCTGTTCTGCATTTTCACGGATCGAACAAGTGTTGAGCAGCACGGCGGCAGCCTCATGATCGTTTTCGGTAGTGTCATAACCAGCCATTCCCATCATGGCTGCAACCACTTCCGAATCCGCCACATTCATCTGGCAACCGTAAGTCTCTATGCGCACTTTTTTGCAATCTGTGCAGTTTTTATTGCTGTTCGGTAAAAAAAATGGCTCCATAATTCGTATTAATGGAATAATATAGTTACTTTTGTGCAAAATTACGATTAAAATTTTTAGGTTACAAATGAGCATTCCATTTATTTCAGCAGAAGAGGCGGCGACATACATAAAAAACGGCGATAACGTCGCACTCTCCGGTTTCACTGCTTCCGGAACGCCCAAACTTGTACCAAACGCCATCGCAGAAAGAGCGAAAAGCTTTCACGACAAGGGTGAGCCTTTCAGAATCAATCTTTACACCGGTGCCTCGACCAACGAATTTGTCGACGGCGCACTTACTAATGCAAGCGCGATTGCTAAACGCGCACCCTACCAAGGCACACCGGCAACCAGAAAAAGTGTCAACTCCGGTGAAATAGATTTCTACGACCCTCACCTCAGCCACATGAGCCAGGACATGCGCTATGGCTTTATCGGAGACATCGATGTGGCTATCGTCGAGGTGACCGAGATGAACCCATCCGGCGAAGTGATCCTCGGCGCTGGGCTTGGAATGACCCCCACGATAGTGAAGCTGGCGAAAAAGGTGATCATCGAATATTGCTCTTGTTATCGCACATCTTTCCGAGGGTTTCACGACAATTACGTCCCTCTCGACCCCCCTCACCGTCGTGAGATTCCCATTTACAAGCCATCTGACAGAATCGGATCAACGGTCTTGCAGATCGACCCTAAGAAAATCATCGGGGTGGTTCCGTCGAATGAATCGGAAAGTGTGAAATCGTTCACTCAACTCAACGACACAACCCGCGCAATCGGACGCAACGTCGCCTCATTCCTCGCATCGGAAATGAAGGCTGGACGCATACCCCGTGAGTTTCTCCCGATTCAAAGCGGTGTGGGGAATGTGGCAAACGCCGCACTCTACGGGCTGAACGAAAACGACGACATACCGAGATTCGAAATGTTTACCGAAGTGGTACAGGATGCCGTCACTGATCTTATGGAGAACGGCAAATGCAGTTTCGCGTCAACTTGCGCCCTCGCGTTTTCCGACGAGACGATGCTACATTTCATGGACAACATCAATTTCTACCGCAACAAGCTTCTGATGAGGCCTGGAGAAATCTCAAACCATCCGGAAATTGTAAGGCGCCTCGGACTTATCGCCATGAACACCGCGCTTGAATGTGACATCTACGGCAATGTCAACTCCACTCACGTCAACGGCACATATATGATGAACGGGATAGGCGGTTCCGGCGACTTCTGCCGCAATGCATATCTCTCCATATTCCTCTGCCCGTCGATACAAAAAGGTGGAGCCCTGTCTGCAATCGTGCCGATGGTGACCCACGTTGACCACAGCGACCACAGCGTGAAAGTGATTGTGACTGACCAAGGTGTTGCCGACCTTCGCAACAAGGCGCCGATGCAACGCGCGCGCACAATCATTGAAAACTGCGTGCACCCTGACTACAAACAGTTGATGTGGGATTACCTTAAGATATGCGGGCACGGACACATGCCTCACAATCTCAGGGCTGCTTTCGCACTCCATCAGACCTTCCAGGAACTTGGAGACATGCGCCTCACCGATTTCTCAAAATTTGAGTAAGAGCGCGTTCCTTAAAATCTGAAAAGACTCAAAATCTGAAGAGAGCCAGAAGATCTGCAGATAAAGAAGCCGGTTTGAAATCGCAAAAAAGATTTCAAACCGGCTTTAATCACATCCTCCAAACAACATTGACTGTGCTGTGGTGCGGACAAAGTGAGCACAACCCAAATCCCAAAATTCAAAATTCCACTCTCTTACAGCCCATCCGGCAAACCCATAAGCCATTCGTCAGAATCAGTAGAATCCGGGAATTTATCAGGAAGACCGTAGGCACGTTTCTCGCGGTAACTCTGTTGAAGTTCCAACGCCTTTTTGCCGGTCACCTGCCTCCGCGGTTTCACATTATATTCCGACAAGTCCGTTCGCTCCTCCAGACCTTCCGTCATATCTATCCTGCTGACGGGAGATTCGTCGGCATATCCATTAAAATCATCAATCTGTGCATCGTCATCCTTTACCGCAGTCTTTGCTGACCGTTCCCGTTGAAGCAATTGCTCAAGATAATTGATGCGCTTCTCATACCTGTTTTTTATATCCTCCACTTTATCTATCTCTGCCTTTACCTCGGCAAGCTGCTCGTCAACGCTTTTGCACAACGCAAGTTCTTCAAGAGTTTCGTCAAGTTTCCCTTTTACCTCTTCAAGGTCCCGACGAATCTCTGCAAGCTCTTTATCCCTCTCATCCAGTTTGGCAAGAAGCATATCTTTTTCCCCCGACAATTTCTCACAAATAGCCTTTTGCCCCTGTAAAGCGGCAATTGTCTCTTTTAAATTATTATCGAGATCCATTATATTGATTGTCGATTCGTCAATTACATCACGCGCGGCAGCCGGATGGCACCACACTTTCCATGCCGACCAATTCTCATTGTTCAATTCAAATCCGTCATCCATAAATTTTTAATCAGACAAGGAATCATGTCACCCTTTCCTGACGATTCCTTTCCCTTTCCTTCCGTTGATGGCTATCGTAAGAGGGTCTTTAAACTCTACAATCCTTATGGCGTCACTTTCATACACTGCCGGAAGAGAGTCAAGATAATCTGAATCATAGAACCCTTTCTGATGTATGGGGTCCACTGTAAAATAGCCGACGCCGAAAGAAGTGAGATTCTGGAAAAAATGTGTGCCCTGAGAAGGTTCTATATGATAACCGGGAAGGGCAGACTCAACTATGAGACGCGCCCCGGCAATCTGCGGCCAACGCACAGGGACTCCCAATGCATGATCGGACGATCCCCATCTTCCCGGACCAATCAATATGTATGGTTCCCCTCTATCTATGAAATCCCTATTGATCTTTTCTATCTCGCGTGCGACTTCCGGATTGCGGCTACTGTTAAACGACTTCGTTTTCACATAGACCACATAGCGCACACCGTCCATCACTCCGTGTCCCAGAGCCGACTCCGAACGCAGAATCAATTCATTGTCATCCACGTCCAGGATCGAATCGTCAAGCATCTCTTTCTTATCAACTATCGGACGGATCTGAAGCCAATAGATTGTGCCCTTCTGTTGTGACGATGTCGCATTCTTATCTATTACACCGGCAAACTCTATTTCAACCGGGCGTCCCATTTCATACTGACCTGTAGACAACATGAAATCTACTGCATCAGCCAAAGGGAACACTCTCTGACGTAAGACATTAGCAAATGTAACAAGTTTTCTACCGTTGCCCATAGCGGAATCTCGTATCATGCGGTCGTTGAAATCAAATGTTGAGACAAGATATTTCAACGCACCGGTCTTAAAGGCATCCGCCACCGGAAGTTTCACAATATTGAAACCGTCGTCCGTCTTGAAATCCTTACTGTCGGGAGCATTCTGAGAGAGAGCGTAAAGATTGGTCTGTGTGTCGCGGAGGGCAAGATCTATGGTCGATGTCTGCAACACATGGTCAGGGTGCTTCGGGGAAAAACGAAGCGCCATGCCTCCGTCTACAATATATTTTCCAAGACCTGCGGCAACTTCCACTACTCCATCTTCAGCCACCTCCTCATTGATGGGATAATAGTTCAAAGAGCGTCCCACCCCGGAAAAACTGGGATAATAATAGTCGCCATGCATCTCGCCGACAACCTCCTGGAGGATGATAGCCATCTTCTCCTGATCGATCACGTTGCTTGTTGCATTCATGTATGCCTTGGAGTCGGCGAAAAACACCGACGCGTAGACACTCTTTACTGCATCACACAACATCCTCAATCCCACTTGCTTGTCGTCGAGATGAGGAATCATATAGGTGGAATATATCCCTGCGAAAGGCTGATAGTGGGAGTCTTCAAGCAAGGAAGAACTTCTCACAGCCAAAGGTTTGTCTATCACGTCAAACAGGGCAAGGAAATCGCTTATCAGGCTATCCGGCAATCTTGCGCTTAGGAAATGCCTTAAGATCTCATCGTCTGGAAGATCTGACAAGGCTATGGGATAAAGACTGTTCATTTCCATGAACTGGTCAAATATGTCGGTACACAACACGACGGTGCGCGGAATCTTGATTTCCACTCCCTGGAAATCATCACACACCGGATTACGTTTTATTATCTGGTCGATAAATGCCAGACCGCGTCCCTTGCCCCCGAGCGAGCCTTCACCTATTCGGGCGAAATTACTATAGAAATCAAACCTGTCCTGGCGGAATATAGCCACGACTCCCCGGTTTTTCATTCTCCTGTATTTCACAATACATTCGAACAGAAGCTTACGCACCACCGGAGCCTCTTCCATTTTTGTGAAACGGAAAGTCTTCACAACTTCTGCTATCGGGAAAAGGGCTCGCGAATACAGCCAACGCGACACATCATTGCTGCTGCAATGATAAAAAAGAGAATCCGACGGGATATTGAATACATTTGTCTGAAGCCCCTTAAGGTCACGGATCCTCATTATCTCCATGCCGGTACCCGGGTCTTTCACCACAAAATCTCCAAATCCGAAATGTTTCCCTACCGCATTCTTCAGATCTTGAGGCAGCGTCTTAGAATTCTTGTCGAGAAAAACATAACCCTTGCTTTCAGCTTTGCTGCGGTTCTCGCTCTCCTGACTCTCCATGATTATCGGCATCATGGGACAGCGCTCACGCACATATTCCGCAAATTTGATGCCGGCATCCGGATCTTTTTCCCCACAAAGCGGAAAGCGAACGTCGGAAATCACGCCAAGAATCTGCTCCCCGTATTTGTCATAGAGTGCGACCGCCTCCTCATAATCCCTTGCAAAAAGCACCTTCGGACGTCCTCTCATACGAAGCATCCTTTCGTGCTCGTTGAGCGCCTCTGTGGAGAACTCCATCGACTGCTTGAGAAGATATTTGAAAAGATGAGGAAGCACTGAAGAATAGAAACGTATTGAATCCTCCACAAGGATGATTGCCTGCACCCCCACCTCAAGAATATCGTTTTCCGCATTCATACGGTCTTCGATAAGCTTGATGATGGCAAGGATAAGGTCTACGTTCCCGAGCCAGGAAAACACATAATCGACACCGGCAAGGTCTTCATTGGCAATACGCCGCCTCACCTCCTTGGAAAAGGGGGTGAGAACGACGAATGGAATGTCAGGATAAAGTTCATCAATCTTTCTCGCCTCCCGGAAGGTTTCACTGACGTCAACTCCCGGCATGGCTATGATCAGGTCAAAACTCTTCCTGGAGAGCTCATCATATGCCTCTGCATAGTTTGCCGCCTTCACAAATCGGGGTGGCGATGAAAGATTAAGCGATACATATTCAAAATAGACCTGTTCCTCCACCCTGCCGTCTTCCTCCATCATAAAGGCGTCGTAAGGGGTGGCTATCAGAAGTACGTTGAAAATACGCTTCTGCATAAGCTGCTGAAACGCTGTATCTTTAAGATAAAGGCGAGAAAGGAGTGAATCGTCTACGTTGACCATGAACTTTATTTTCTTTACTTTTTCACCCCGTTTTTGGTAAGAAACGCGTCAAGAGCCGCCGTCATTGAAGGATTTTCTTTGGTGGGCGCCTCAAAATCAAGGCGGAACCCCGCATTCTCTACGGCTTTTGATGTGGATGGTCCGAATGCGCCTATCGCAATCGGCTGCCTGCCGTCTTTACCAAACTCCGGGAAATTTTTCTTGAGAGATTCAATTCCCGCAGGACTGAAGAACAGCAGCAGATCATAATCGAAAGGCTCGTCGGGAGTAAAGTCGTTGCTTACTGTCCGATACATGACTGCAGGTGTATAGTCGATCTTTTTATCGGCTATGACAGGTACCGTGTCTGCCTGCACATCTGAAATCGGAAACAAAAATTTCTCTTTGTTGTTTTTGACGACAGCCTGTACAAACTGATGATCGTCGAGCTTACCGGTTATGCCGAATGAGATTTTACGCTTCCTGTATACGATATATTTCTGGAGATAAAGTGCGATCTGTTCTGTAGTACAGAAATAACGCATCGTATCAGGCACGTTAAACCTACATTCCTCGCAAAGACGGAAATAATGATCGACCGCAGTGCGCGATGTAAAAATCACGGCTGTGTAGTCCGCGAGATTGATTTTCGACTGTCTGAATTCCTTAGCCGTTAGCCCTTCCACCTTGATCATCGGGCGGAACACAATATCTACATTATGACGCTTGGCTATCTCAAAATAAGGCGACTTCTCTGAGGTCGGCTGAGGTTGTGAAACTAAAATCTTCTTTATTTTCATCTTCTTATTGTTTTAGCATCCTGATGTGGTCGCAAATGCATAAAGCAACAGCTAAAAATGAAACGGAAATGCCGTCTTTTTTATTTAATTTTACTCAATTTTAAACTTTTGGTCAATGCAAAAGACTGCAAAGCCACATAGCCGCTAAGTAGGTAAGAATCAAAGGAACTATTTCCAGACTGCAAAGGTAATACAAAAAAAGGAGCCATGAGGAAATTTGAGTGAAAAAAATCCTGAATCCTTTCCAAATGAACACAATTTTCGACAAAACGAACGTCCCCAAGGCTATCCACAGCAATATTTCGCCCCATTCAGGGCGACAAAGCATCAGCAACGCAAGCGGAAAATATATGAAACTTCGAAGCCCCTGGCCCGCTGTATATCCCTTTAGCCATAGTCCGGCATGCTTGCCATCTGAAAAGACACTGCCAACTACATAATACGCTATAGCCATGAAACACGTATAGACCACTCCCACCCCCATGCACAACGCTACCGATGCCGCCCGCTTCGCGGCGAGTGCCGGAATGCTTAGGCTCCATATCTGATTGTCAGCCTCCGTCAGACACAACAACCCGTAGAGCATCACCCCTGCGGAACAGCTCCACATGAGATTCAGCAAAACAAGAAAACTTGTCTCCCTCACTGTCTCGTCGAATACATTGTTGCGCATCCTTACCTCCACAAGATTGCGGAGCATGGACGTAACATATTTCCGGCTATTGTGAAAACGTATCCCTATGATGCAAAACAACAGCAATAATCCCCCATAAATAAAAGACATCCCTGAGGAAGCGTCTTCTCTTTCTTCAACCATGGGATGAGGCGGAGGTGTCAGCACAACTCCAAACTCATGATGCGCACGGACCGTATCGGATGCCAAGGTGTCGGATTCAAAGCCAGCCGAGTCATTTCGCAAGACAGGCACAGCAACTGTACGCGCGGCGACAGGGGCTGCGGAATGAGTGGCGGCTGACGGCGCTGCCTCCGACGCCGAGACAGGAGCGGAATGGGCGGAGGCTGACGGCGCTACGTGTTTTACAGTGTCTTGAACGACATGAGCCACTGTGTCGCGCATCTCTATAGGGGGCCGGGCGGGGATAGTGTCCGGAGAGATCATAGCCAACCCTCCTTTTTATACCATTCCACAGAGCGCTCCACGCCCTCCCGTAGACCCACTTTGGGTGAAAATCCAAAACCATCTCTTGCCTTGGAGATGTCTACTGCCCAGTTCCGCTGTTTCATTATATTGAACTTATCCCGGTTCAACGTGGATGGCTTCATTCTTGCCACCCCCCATTTCTCTGCGATAATCGATACAATCTTCACCCCCCATAATGGCATTGCAATGCCCACCACATGTTTCTTCCCTACGGCACTGGAAGCGATTTCCCTGAATTCTTTCTGAGTATATGTACGTGGCTCTGCTATGTTATAGGTCTCTCCGGCTGGAGCCTTTTCCAAGGCATCATATACTGCACATGCAAGATCCTCAACGTAGATGAAGCTCAACAATTGCTTCTTATAGCCTACAGAAAAATCCACACCCTTTTTAATTGCCTCAAACATCAGGAAATAATCCCTGTCGCGAGGACCGTAGATACCGGTGGCACGGAATATTATATAGGGGACACCGCTCATGGCGAGATGCATCTCCGCCTTTAGTTTGGATGCTCCATATCTTGTGTTGGGATGAGGGATCATCCTTTCTGTAAATGGGGTATAGTCTTTTTCATCACCCGGACCTACGGCTGAAAGGGAGCTCATATACAGAAGCTTCTCCGGGACTTTCCCAATAGCGGTCAACGCGTCTGTAAACCTGCGGAGATATTCGTAGTTTATTTTGGAAAAATCCGAAAAACTAAGGCATTTCGTGGCGCCGAGATTATAAACAATCCAGTCCCATCCCCCCTCAGTTGTGGCATCAGACAACGCCACCTTAAGTTGATCATAATCGTCAAAATCAAGTTCAACAAACTTGATCCGCGGATCCGTAAGATACTTGCGTGAAGTTGACGCACGGACACCTGCCCACACTTCATACCCACGTTTCAAACCCTCTTCAACGAGAAACCCTCCGGCAAACCCTCCGGCGCCTACCACAAGTACCTTCTTTTTATCCATCGCTTTTTAATATTTCAAATTCATAACCCTCATCCTTTAGCCACTGAAGGCATATCGGAAGGGCTGTTTTCAATCGCGGCATGCTCTTTATCGAGTCATGAAACACTATTATGGATCCGTTCCTGGCATATTTCCTGACTATGCCGACCACTTCTCCGGAAGTAAGCCGCCTACTATAATCGCGCGACACAAGATCATACATTATGACCCTGTAATGCTTCTTCAGCGCCATCAATTGTCGAGGGCGCAACCAGCCGTGCGGAGGACGGAATAACGACGAACCCGTCAGTCTTGCACCTTCCGCTGAATCACGCATATAGCGCATCGTTGTGGCGCTCGCCCCCTGGATATGGTGGAGAGTATGGTTGCCGACTGCATGCCCACGTTTTCTGACCTCATCAAGCAGACCGGGATGGCGTTCCACATTCTGGCCCACCATAAAAAAAGTAGCCTTTATTCCAAAACGGTCAAGCGTGTCGAGCACCCATGGTGTCGCTTCCGGAATCGGACCGTCATCAAACGTAATGAAAACCCTCTTTCGTTCCCCTTTCTTTGAAGGAAGACGGAAAACAGCACCGGGGAAAAGACACCTGAACCATTTTGGAGGTCGTTCAATCAGCATAACATTTTCAAAGGAGAGGAATGTTCAGTAAAACTGAATTTTTTACCTGTCAAAGTGCCATTTCGGGATGAAGACGGGCAAATTCCTCACTCAGACGTTTTGTCCTCTCCATATCGAGACGTTTGAAATTGTCATAATCCTTAAGCATCTCATCAGAACCTCCGACACTCCGGAAATATTTCAAAGCAGTGTAGAGCATGGAGTCTATCGCCCTCTCGTCTTCCGACCGCTTTGCATATTCTTCAGGCGACAAGGATGCTAATTCGTTTGCTATCTCGCAATATTTGGCTATCTCCTGCGCATATGATTCAAGAGTGGACGATGAAGCCTGCCCTCCGCCTTCGACGGAAGCTGTGGTGTAGTCCTGGCTACCCTTCCCGTAAGCCTGATTATAATTCCTCTCAAGATCTTTCAGGGTGAAGCCATATTTCTTCACAAGATCCTCCACTTTCTTTCTGTCTCCACCGAATTCTTCATACATCTGCACGAAATGGTAGAACTGATAAGGAATTACATATGATTCTCTCGTAAGAGAAGGATTGCCGAAGCTCATAGCCATTTCCCGGTTATATGCAAGATAGGGCGCATAACGCTCAAGCATATTGTAAAGGATGCCAAGCCCTCTTTCTGTCAGTTTCTTGTCGTTAAGACGCTTCTTATCTCCAAGTTCACAATACACCTGCCCGAGAGTGGAGCCGATACTGAGGTCATAGGCCATTGTCGTAGGCGGAAGATTGTTCTCAATAAGGTCGGCAACTTCAAGCGCCTTCTTGAAATCCTCCTTACTTTCTGCTGTGCCCGGATTCAGATCTCCCTTATATATAAGTTCGGAAGCTACGTCGAGCATAGAAGAACGTGTGGTCAGAAGCATCCTGCGCGCGGTCTCGTCGAAATATGGCACCTTGCCGTCTTTAGCATCGGCACCGCCCCAACGATATTTCTTCGTCACCACATCATACGCCCTGTCGGCTCTCGCCGGAAGACCTTCCTGAATTGTAGGTACAAGCTGGTGTGCCATGCCGGTTGACCTCATATAGGGGGTCAATCCTACATGGTAATCGCTTCCTACTGTGGTCACCCAATAAATTGGACGCGGCCAGCCCTTGGCTGCATTTGTGGCGACTATATCAAGCATCAATATTTCGCCGAGACTGAGATAACCCTTGCTTTGATATGTATTGGTGTTTCGAAGATTGACCACTATGTTGTCAACAATCTCTGCAGTGTCTTGCGGAGCCACAAGCCCCCTCTTGACCACCGCCTCCTTGTCTACAGGGATACTTACTATGGCACTCGGCATGGTCGGATAGCCTGTCTCTGATTTTCCGCCACCCTCATATACTATCTTAAGACTGCTCAGAAGATCAGCCGGAGCTGTCTCGCGTCCCAGAATCGTGACATCGCTTCGTCCGAATGCGTAATCCTGTGGGGTCGCCGTAAAGTCAACCGGTGCCGAATCGTATGCCTGCTGACGCATCTGGTTGGCATACCAATCGGAATTGAGATAGCTGAGGTTGATTATCCTGACATCGGGACGCACCCCTTCCACTTCCTGCACATACCACAACGGGAATGTATCGTTGTCGCCGTTGCAGAACACTATTGCATTCGGCTCAAGGCTTTCAAGATAATTGATAGCATAGTCGCGGGCAGCGAAACGGTGCGAACGGTCATGGTCATCCCATGTCTGGCTCACCATCTGCACCGGCACTATAAGCCCGATCACCGCTGCCACTATAGCGGCCGTGCGCGATGCGGGAGCAAGTTTCTCCGGCTCGTTCACCACGTTTTCGGGCTGGATCTCTTCTTCGTCAGGTTTGGCCGGATTGAATTTCTGCTTGCCCCGCTCCGGATTCATGACATAAAGAATCATTCTCCAAAGGGCGGCGACGCCCATTCCTATCCAGATTGCGTATGCGTAGAACGATCCGGCAAAGGCATAATCTCGCTCGCGGGGCTGATTTGGCGGCTGATTCAGATAAAGCACAATGGCTATACCAGTCATGAAAAACAGGAAGAATACAACCCAAAACTGCTCTATGCCCCTCTTACCGGCAAACGACTGCCATATGAGTCCGAATATACCGAGAATTAGCGGCAGCATATAATATACATTATGACCTTTGTTCCCTTTACCGAGATCTTCAGGCAAAAGGCTCTGATCGCCAAGACGGGGATTGTCAATAACCGGTATGCCGGAAATCCAGTTACCGGCGTCAAGCTCGCCCGCCTGATTGTTTATATCATTCTGTCGCCCGGCAAAATTCCACATGAAATAACGAAGATACATGTGGTTGAGCTGATAGTTGAAGAAATAAGCAAGATTTTGTGAGAACGACGGTTTGAATGCATATTTCTCAGGGTATGCAAACGTGCCGGTCACTTCGTTATAACGCGGCTCCTTCTGAAGATCATACTCGGGGATTTTCTCGCCGGTGACCGGATCGACTGCGTTGAGCGCCTTCAACTGGTCGGGCATAGTGTCGAGACGTACCCACTGGCCGTAAGCATCCCTGTGCTGGCGGCTATAAATGCGGGGGAAGAGCATATCCAGTTCAGGATTCATCTTCGCCTCCGGCTTATAATCCTTTTTCACATAGTAATCGCCGCCCCGGTTTGCAAGTGAATGATTGGTTGCCATCTCCCCCTGTGACAGGAATCCATACTCCGACACCGGATCAACCCCCTTCACGCCTTTCACATATAACGGCTTTCCGGGATTAATTACAGGGGTGTAATATGGCGTAGACAAAACCACGGGGGAGCCGTCTTCACGATATGTCACAGTGTCGCGCGCATATCCCGTCAGCTGCTTCATGGGCGCCGAATAAAGGGTCTCTCCATATAGCAACGGATTTTCTCCATATTGCTCGCGGTTAAGATAGGAAGCGAGGTCAAACACATTGTCCGGTGAATTCTGATTCATCGGCGTGTCGGCACTTGAACGGATAAGTATTAATGCATAGCTCGAATATCCTACAAATATCACGGCTATGCTCCACATGGCGACCGTCATGACTCTCACCGGAAGATTCTTCCCATATTTCGTAAACATCAATACTCCCACTATTGCAAGGATAATCCAACCGATAAGGAACCCGGATCCAAAGAAGAATATCCCGGAAATGGCGAGCGCACATAGGAAAGAGAGCCTTATCATCAAACCGTTTTTCTGACTGTTGAGCGAAACGAGCGCCCAGACAAAGACAACAGCTGTCAATATCGCATAGAACAATGCTCCGCTGTTATAGCTTAGATGGAAACTGTTGACGAAAAGAAGTTCAAACTGCTGGGCTACTTTTATGAATCCCGGCACAAGTCCGTAAAGAACAAGCACAACGATCACGAATGAAACAAGCAAAGTGACGAGCGACTTGACAAGATTCATATTGTTCCACTTTTTATAAGCGAAAACAAGAACGATAGCCGGAATACACAAAAGGTTAAGGAGGTGAACTGCAACGCTGACACCAATGACGTATGCAATCAATATAAGATACTTGTCGGAATGTGGTTGGTCAGCCCTGTTTTCCCATTTCAGAATAAGCCAGAACACCAATGCCGTGCAGAAAGAAGAGAAGGCATATACCTCGCCTTCTACAGCCGAAAACCAGAACGTGTCGCTCCAGCAGTAAGCAAGCGAACCTACAAGACCGCTACCCATGATGGCTACATATTGCTGCAACGAGAGTTCCTTTCTCTGACCGTCTTTCACTACAAGCTTTCGCACAAGGTGCGTGATGGTCCAGAAAAGCAAAAGGATGGTGAGCGCACTGAGCAAACCGCTCATTGCGTTGACCATTACAGAAATGTGTCCCGGATCGGAAGCGAAGTTAGCGAAGAAACGTGCGGTAAGCATAAATATTGGGTTACCCGGCGGATGACCAACCTCAAGTTTATCTGCCTGGATAATAAATTCACCGCAGTCCCAATAAGAAGCGGTAGGCTCCAAAGTGAGCCAATAAGTAATGAGAGCGATAGCGAAAACAAGCCAACCGCCCACATTGTTGATCAACTGATATTTTTTAGTAATCATTCCGTGAATAAATCAGAATGGATAAAAAGATTATACAAAATACTGATATCAGGCAACTCTTTACGCCTATTGAATTGCAAAGTTAGTCAAAATCCGCAACATACCAAAACAAAATACCTGTTCTCCCGCTTTCGCCGGATATCAACACGGTCATCGGCGTGATAAGGTATGACTTCCCTGTTCGACAAAATCCTGATAGCCGAAGGGAGGGAGACCACGTAATAATGTAAAATTACCTGTTCTCCCGCTTTCGCCGGATATCAACACGGTCATCGGCATGATAAGGTTCAACTTCCCTGTTCGGCCTAAATCTGGAAG
>CAMTMX010000071.1 GCA_947073495.1 uncultured Porphyromonadaceae bacterium | reverse complement strand
TACTAAGGTAGTCATTTTTTGCCTTAGTAACTACTTCCTATTTTTATTTTTGCCCAAAACGTTTAGGACAATATTGCTATAGACCACAAAATATCAGGCCGAAGAGAATCATATGCATGAATTACAAAATTTCTGGTGTCAACCACTTTTCTCGCTGACGTGACAGGTAATTCCGGGTTAATTTTTAACGCCTGATTCATAGCCTCCCCCATGATTTCAATATTTCTTTCCACCCCTCTTCGGAACATTGTATTGTTGCAGAATGTGGCATATCCCTTTGGTAATTCGTTTAGAAACGACTCAATTTCAAATATGGAATTGAGTATATCTGTCAGATATTTGCGCAGTTTTCTATCCATAAATCAAGCGTTTGGTTTCATCAAGTTCTTCTTTAAAATACCTGTTTTTCACGGCACTCTCATCAACAAGGTCCACTTCCCGTCCAAACAATGTTCTTAATGCATCATGAAGCCCGAAAAAATTGTCTGCATATGTTTGATATGTTACATCCTCTTCAAAATTCACCAATAAATCCACATCGCTTTGATCTGAGAATCTATCTGTTAGAATTGACCCGAACACAGCAAGTGTCTTCACTCTATATTTTTTACAGAGTTCAAAAATTCGTTGCAAGTTCAGCTCTATCAATTTCATAATCGCATTATTTATCTTACAAATATATAACAATATATTGAATTAATCAAATTGCAGTTTAATTGTTCCGGCAATTGCACCTCGATCTCTACAAAAAATTGTCTAATTTCAATCCTCAACAATTTATCATGATCCCATAACGATAGGTGCAGTGAGTTACCTCTCCCGGTTTTCTCCGACAATTGTGCCATATACACCATTTTACGCTCACCTCATATAATCCTTTTTAATTTGCAAATTATTTTCAAATATTTTATTTATTTTAATATTTTTTATATTATTTTTTTTGCAATCTAATTTTACATGTCTATATTTGCAACATTATTAACCATAAAAACTCAACTGTCATGAAACGCTTATCTGCTATCCTGATGCTGATGTTATGCTTTGCCTTTTCCATGAGTGCGGAAACAAAATTTATTGAACAACCTCTGAGAGTCCAAAGATTTGAAGGAGGTCTGAAGTTCGGATTAGGTGTGCCTTTCGCCGCGCCACAAGGATGGAAACCGGATTTCAATTTCGGAGAACTCGGACTTGAGTTAAGATATAACTTCAAAGACACACCGTGGGATGCCGGAATACTGTTCATGTTGCAAGACCACCACTGGAAAATGGAGGATGGAGAAGGATACTCCGGAGGAAACTGCAATGCGATGTTGCTCGGAGATTACAACTTCCGTCAAGGCAGGAAGGTCAATCCTTATGCCGGATTTGCCATCGGCTGGGATATCAACGACAGTCAATTAGTGGCTGCCCCAAGAATCGGGGTAGAGATATTTCACCATATAAGAATCGAATCCACATTTTATCTCAGTTCCCATTATGCAAGCATGTTTATGATCTCTGCAGGATTTGCCATAGGTGGCAGACCCCGCACCATGAAGTAAGGATTGTCAGATATCATCCGAATATCTTGGCGAGGAGGATGACCGCGATAAGAACCGGGGCGATATATTTCACAATGAATATTATCGCCGGGATAAATGTGCCCGACAAAGTGCCGTGGTTGGAAAGCTCCTTGCGGAAAAACTGCTTCGGAGCAAACCATCCGATATATATACACGTCAATATGGCAACTGTCGGGAGCATATAGTTGGTCGCCACGGTGTCAAGGAAATCAAAAAGGTTCATGCCGGCTATCTTGAAACCTGCAAGCACCCCCTGTGAAAGCGAACATAAAGTACTCAACATAGTCAAAGGCAACATCACCCAGACACAAGCTTTAGTTCTTGACAACCCGAAACGGTCTTGCATGAACGCTATCGACACCTCTGCAAGGGAAATGGTGGAAGTGAGCGCGGCTACAGCCAGAAGCAGAAAAAACAGGGCTGACCAAACCTGAGTCAAAGGCATACGGGCAAACACCTCCGGAAGGGTGACAAAAACTAATGTCGCCCCTTCCAGGCTCTCCCCGTCAAGTCCGAACGACATGACTGCCGGGAATATTATGAAACCCATCAGCAACGCCACCAGCAGGTCAAGTCCTGACACAGTTAACGCTGTGTTGGCAAGGTTAGTCTTACGAGGGAAATAACCCGAATAAGTGATAAGAATACCCATACCGAGCGAAAGTGAGAAGAACGCCTGTCCGAGAGCATTGATCACGACTCCGGGAGTGATCTTCGAGAAATCGGGACTAAGGAAAAAAGCGAGACCGTCGTAAGCTTTCGGGAAAGTCATCGCCACGCAGGCAAACACAAGTAGAAGCAGGAAAAGCACAGGCATCATCACATTGCTCATCTTTTCTATACCCTTTTGTACTCCTTTAAGAAGAATGAACAAGTTGACGGCTATCATGATATAGGTCATGATGAGCGGTTTCCAGCTACCGGTGATATATTCCCCCATTCGGGCATGGAAAGACGCAGCCATTGGATCGGGGGCGTTTACAGTACCGGCTACGGGCGCGTAAAGATTGCCTGTGATCGACTGCCATAGATATTCCAGAGTCCATCCCGCCACAACCATATAGAACGACAAAATAAGATAGGAGGCAAGAATAGCGATAGCGCCTGTACCCCACCACTTTTTCCCCGGCGACAGTTTCATAAACGCTCCGACGGCATCACTGTTCGTGCCGCGTCCGAGAGAAAATTCAGCAAGCATAACGGGAATGCCGAGAAGCAAGACACACAATACATATATAATCAGAAAAGCCGCGCCTCCATTTGCCTGAGCCTCGGCAGGAAATCTCCACACATTGCCGAGACCAACCGCAGAACCGACCGTAGCGGCTATCAGTCCGATACGGCTTCCAAATTTTGCTTTTTTTACCATATTTTTACCTGTTTTTAAGGTCTTTCCCTATTTATAACGCAAAATTAATAAAAAAGTCGCAATTCAGTTGCACGTTGTCAGTAGTTTCATTCGCTGCAGAAGAAGGTTGTTGATTCGGCTCTAAATAAATACTCACTTAAAAGTGGTCCATTTTTTAATGAGCGCCCTCGCCCACTTTTCAGTGAGTATTTACAATCTTAAGGTAAAATTGTAGTTAAATTAACAGGGGGCATGCCGACGACAGCGCCGACATGCCCCCTCTTTCTTTCCCGTCTGTGAATACACAATGGGCATAGGCTCGTGACAACCGTGATCTACAATTTTTAATTCCACATAACCACCATGAACAGATTCATCATCAATATTCAAAGAGCGGTCTTAGGCGCGGCTCTTTGCTTTTCTTTTGCCGGGATGCAGGCGCAAGTCAGCTTCGGCAAACCTGAGAAATTTAATGAAGGATGGCTTTTCAATCTCAATGACGTAAAAGAAGCCTCTCAGCAGGAATATGCCGACTCGACATGGCGTCGGCTTTCCCTTCCCCACGACTGGAGCATTGAAGGGACATATTCTCCGGATCTCGCCAGCGGCACAGGATACCTTCCCGGTGGTATCGGATGGTATCGTAAACATTTCAATTATACCCCGTCTGAAGCCGGCGACAAGACCTATCTATATTTCGAAGGGGTCTACAACCGTAGCGACGTCTACATCAACGGACATCTTTTGGGACACCGCCCGAACGGATATGCATCATTCATGTATGACCTCACCCCTTATCTGAAAGATGGAGACAATGTCATATCAGTGCGCGTGGACCATAGCCGTTATGCCGATTCCAGATATTACACTGGATCAGGGATATATCGCGATGTATATCTCGTCGAGGCTCCCGCATCTCATATCTCGCAATGGGGCGTGGGATTCGAGACTACTGCCGTAAAAGGGAAAAAAGCTACAGTCAAGACGGGTGTAGCCGTTGAGAATCCGGTGAAAGGGATGGAAGTGAAGACCACTCTCGTAAATGCAGATGGGAAAACTGTGGCATCGGCACGAAAAAGAGCATCGGCAGACAACGTCCTGACAATGACAGTGCCGGATGTCTGTTTGTGGAGTCTTGAATCCCCCTACCTCTATACTCTCCGCACTGAACTTATTGAGAATGGGAAAGTGATTGACTCTTCTGATATACCTGTCGGAATCCGCACACTCTCTTTTGACCCCGATAATGGTTTTGCCCTCAACGGCATGAATATGAAAGTGAAAGGGGTCTGCCTACATCATGATGCCGGTGCCCTCGGTGCAGTTGTGCCGGAGGAAGTGTGGGAACGCCGTTTGCGAAATCTAAAAAATATCGGAGTTAACGCTCTCCGAATGAGCCACAACCCCCAGGCTCCCGTGGTCTATGACATCGCCGACCGCCTCGGGCTCTTGATCATGGACGAGGCAAGCGACGAATGGGAATTTCCAAAACGCAAATGGATCAAGGGATGGAACAAGGGGGAACCGGGATTCGACGGATCTTATGATTTCTTCGAGGAATGGATAGAACGTGATGTCGCTGATATGGTACGTCGCGACCGCAACCATCCGTCGGTGTTCCTCTGGAGCATCGGCAACGAGGTGGACTATCCCAACGACCCCTACTCTCATCCTGTGCTCGACGGCAATAATTCTGCCATATCTCAGCCGATGTATGGCGGTTACGACCCCAAGGCGCCTGATGCAATGCGTATCGGGGAAATCGCAAAACGCCTCACTGAAGTGGTGAAAGGGATCGACACCTCGCGCCCGACCACCGGGGCTCTCGCCGGTGTAGTGATGTCGAATCAGACAGCCTATACCGAAGCAGTTGACGTGGTGGGATACAACTATACCGAAGACCGCTATGATCTCGACCACAAGACATATCCTGACCGTGTGATCTACGGCAGCGAGAACCGCTCTGATTACGACGCATGGAAAGCTGTGCGCGACAAGGATTTTATTTTCGGTCAGTTTATCTGGACCGGAATAGACTATCTCGGAGAGTCGGGAGCATGGCCCTCGAGGGGACTATACACAGGATTGCTTGACTTCACCGGCAAGCCCAAACCGCGTGGAATGTTCCGCGCTTCGCTTTGGAGCGACAAGCCTGTAACTTATATTGGCACATACCCGAAACCGAATCGCGGCAACTGGCTGTCGATAGATGCTTGGGACAATTGGAATTATGAACCCGGAGATACAATCCGAGTGGTATGCTACACCAATTCTCCAAAAGCTCGCCTCCTTCTTGACGGCGAAGAGGTTGGAGCCACAAAGCCTATGGACGACGCTACCGGAATAATCCACTGGGACGTCCCCTTCGCCCCGGGCAAACTTACTGCGGAAGGTATCGGCAAGGATGAAGCCGTACAGTCTTCTTACTCCATTTCAACGTCTGCCAGACCTTATGCAATCAAAGCTTCGACAGACCGTAATTCATTTGACAGACCGGGAGAAGTGGCACACATAACAATCGGCATTGTCGACGAGAACGGTATTCCGGTAAAACTTGCAGACAACGAGGTGACTGTAACCATTGAAGGTCCGGCTGAAATCATAGCCCTCGAATCAGGCGACAATTCCGATATGGGAAACTATCGCGACAACCGTCAGCGCGTGTTCCGGGGTAATCTGATCGCCTACGTCCGTTCTATCGATCCTTCTAAAAAACCGACACCACGTAATGGCAGACACCGCCGTTTCGGCGGTGAACTCAAGGCGATTGATCCCGACGCACCTGTGACAATAACCCTCACTTCCCCCCTCCTCAAACCGGCAACCGTTACAATCCCCTGAGCGGATAGCCATCACCGGAATGGTGATTTAATCTGACAAAACACGGAATCGATATCAATACATAAGCTCATATCGATTCCGTGTTTTTATTTTCAAGTAATTTTAGCTAATTTCGCGCTCGGATTATGCATTATGAATTGTGCATTCATGAATAAAAAAATGGCTAATATGAAATACTCCGGACTCTCTGACGTAGAAGTTGCCGAGAGTCGGGAAAAATACGGTGTAAATCTCCTCACTCCCCCCAAAAAAGAATCGCTTTTCTCGCGTTTCATAAAAAAATTTAACGACCCGCTCATAATTATCCTTCTCATTGCGGGAGTGTTGTCTGTGGGTATATCTGTCTACGAATATACGGTTCTTGAACAAGGATTCAAAATATTTTTTGAACCGATCGGAATATTCGTGGCTATAATCCTCGCCACAGGGCTCGGCTTCATCTTTGAAGTAAAGGCTGACAAGGAATTTGAAGTCTTGAATCAGGTGAATGACGATGAGCCCGTGGAAGTGATCCGCAACGGCTTTGCAATGCAGATTCCCAAAAAGGAGATTGTCGTAGGCGACATTGTAATACTCAACACCGGTGCCGAGGTTCCCGCCGACGGGGAACTCCTTGAGGCTGTCACGCTCAATATCGATGAGTCTACATTGACCGGAGAGCCGATCTGTCATAAAACCACTGATCCCGAAAATTTCGACCCCGACGCCACGTTCCCCTCAAACCATGCAATGAGAGGAACGAAAGTGATGGAAGGTCATGGAGTGATGCGCGTCTCCGCAGTCGGAGATCAAACGGAAAACGGGAAGGTATATGAGGCTGCACAGATTGACGACAACGTTAAAACCCCGCTCGACGAACAGTTTGAGCGCCTCGGTAAGCTCATATCCATATTCTCTTATGGATGTGGCATACTCATTCTCATCGGCAGATGCATATTGTATTTCCTCAACATGGAGTTCGAATGGATCTCCTTTATCCCATATTTGCTTCAATCCGTGATGATTGCAGTCACGCTCGTGGTTTGCTCGGTGCCCGAAGGACTGCCGATGGCTGTGACCCTCTCGCTCGCTTACTCTATGCGGGCGATGCTGAAGACAAATAATCTCGTCAGGAAGATGCATGCCTGCGAGACAATGGGGGCTACCACCGTGATCTGCACCGACAAGACCGGAACCCTGACACAAAACCGTATGCAGGTGGCACATTCCGACTTCTTCGGGAATCCCCCGGAGGAAGTCATCTATGAAGGGATAGCTGTAAACTCAACCGCACAACTTGATCTTTCCGGAAAAGAGCCTAAAGCCCTCGGCAACCCTACAGAAGGGGCACTCTTGCTTTGGCTACTGAAAAAAGGTGTTAACTACCTTGAGCTCAAATCGGCAGTGACTCTCGTGGAGGAACTCCCGTTCTCCACCGAACGCAAGTATATGGCTACGGTTGTAAGATCAGCGGAGGGAAAAGAAACCCTCTACGTCAAAGGAGCTCCGGAGATAATTTTCGGATTGTGCCGCAACTATCCCGACGGAGTGTCAAAAGAGGGTATCGATTCCCTGCTGTTGAGCTATCAGAACCAGGCGATGCGCACTCTCGGTTTTGCATACCAGGAACTTAAGCCGGGAGACAAGACAATCGGTGACGGGAAAGTGGTTGCTGACAATATGACATTTTTGGGAATTACTGCTATTTCCGATCCTGTGCGTGAGGATGTTCCCGGCGCAGTTCAGGAAGTGCTTGATGCAGGAATAAAGGTAAAGATCGTGACCGGCGATACTCCCGGAACCGCCAAAGAAATCGGCAGACAAATAGGGTTATGGGACGATACCATTGACGGAGACCGAAATATCATTACCGGTGTGGAAGTCGAGCGGCTTTCCGACATTCAGTTGCGCGAACGTGTCGGCGATCTTAAGATAATTGCCCGCGCACGTCCGATGGACAAGAAGCGCCTTGTCGAGGCTCTGCAGGCGAACCATGAAGTGGTTGCCGTCACGGGCGACGGAACCAATGACGCCCCGGCACTCAAAACCGCACATGTGGGACTCTCGATGGGCGACGGCACATCCGTGGCAAAAGAGGCTTCAGACATCACCATCATCGACAATTCTTTTTCATCAATAGGACGCGCCGTGATGTGGGGACGCTCCCTCTACCGCAACATACAGAGGTTTATCCTGTTCCAGATGACTGTGAATGTCGCGGCTTGTTTCATTGTAATGTTCGGCGCATTCATGGGTATGCAGTCGCCGCTGACTGTCACACAGATGCTTTGGGTGAACCTCATCATGGACACTTTTGCAGCTATGGCGCTTGCATCTCTTCCTCCGTCCCGATCCGTGATGCGCGACAAACCACGTTCACGCACGGCATTCATCATCAACCGCCCCATGTGGCGGTCTATCGTCGGCACGGGAGGTTTCTTCTTCATGATTTTGCTGGGGATACTATATTACTTCCAGCATACCGAACTTACCTCCCTGACTGAATTTATGAAACTTCCGATAGGCGCAAACTCCGGACTTTCAGCCTACGAGCTTTCCCTGTTTTTTACCGTCTTCGTATTCCTTCAGTTCTGGAACATGTTTAACGCCCGGGCTTTCGAGACCCGCCGTTCCGCTCTCCATCTTAAAGGATGCGGATGGTTTATGATCATCGCCACATTGATTCTCGGAGGACAAATCATGATTGTGGAATTAGGTGGCAACTTCTTCAACGTCGTTCCGCTCCGTTTCTACGACTGGCTGATTATAATAGCTGTCACTTCCTTGATCCTGTGGATTCCTGAGCTCTTCCGCCAACTCAAAAAATAACAACCTGCCGGAAAACAGTTGAGAGTCTCGAAGAAATGTAATTGACCATTCGCAATATGTTTCATATTCTATGCGTTACATTATTGTACAACCGAATGGTAATATGAATCAGGCAGACTCTATATATCAACCCACACCCGACATCGACGATCAGCCCCCCTATACTGAAACCACCGATACCGAAGAATCATCCAATGATTATGAAATAGCTGGATGTTGCAACTCAAATCAGGAAAGTTCAAGAAGAGAAGGCTGGGAGCGGAAGTTGCTCGACCTTTCTTTGCGAAATTCAATGCTGAATCTCAGACCCGGCAAATCGATTGTCTCCATTATGGAGCAAGATATTGACGCTGTGGTAAAACATCTGAAAAGCAACACACTCTCTCAATTTGTGGGTATCCCGGACCAAGACAACACTGACCTGCTCAAGCACCTCTACCGTTCGGCACGTACAACTCTCGAAGAAAATGGTGCAAACAGCCTGTTTGTGGCTCTCGGATCGATAAGATGGTTCGATATGGACGACCCCCGCCGACACATAGCGCCTCTGCTGTTTATCCCCGTGAGCATGGTACGTAAAAAGGCTATGACATACGAGATCAGGATGAGGGATGACGAGGCGATGATAAACGTCACCCTCATAGAAATGATGCATCAGATGTTCGGAATCACCTTTCCTGAATTTGTTGCTTTGCCTGAGGATAAAGGCGGGTTCCCCGACTGGAGAAAGATCTTTGATATTTTCACCCCCCATATCGAGGATATCAACAAACGCCAGGCGGAAGACAAGCGATGGCAGCTTTCCTCTCAATCTTTCATAGGCATTTTTTCTTTCAAGAAGTTCCTTATGTGGCACGATATCCATGACCATCCCGATATCGTGGAAAGGCATCCCGTCTTGAAAGGGTTGATCTCCAATCATTATAGCATTGAAACGGAGTCGGATCCTTTAGACGCCCATACAATTGAAGAAAACATTTCCCTCGACCTCATGCTGCCGATAGACTATGATTCAAGTCAGCTTGAGGCTGTGGCGGAGAGCCACGCATCCCGGTCTTTCGTGCTTCACGGACCTCCGGGAACCGGCAAATCTCAGACTATCACCAACATGATCGCCGATGCTGTCTTCAATGGAAAAAAGGTGCTCTTTGTCTCTGAAAAAAAAGCGGCACTCGACGTGGTGAAATCACGTCTTGAAAAAATCGGACTGTCTCCTTACTGCCTTGAGCTGCACAGCAACAAGACCGATAAGCGTTCTTTCTTCACTCAGTTGTCTAATTCTGAAATCCGTCTGTTCAGTTCAAAACCGACAAAGGAGATTCCGGCAAGCTATTATGAGGGGGAAAATTTGCTGAGAGATACCGGGAAATACTTAAGGGATATCAGTGAAGCGATCCATACTGAAAGAAGCGCCGGGATGTCGCTATATGATTACATCTGCAGATATCTGAAGATCGGCTACGACAGTCTTGCCCTATCCCATGACCAGATATCCCATCTCTCCCCCTCCGACATCTCTCAATTGGTCTCCGATTTGAGATCGTTGGATCTTGTGGCTAAAATTTTGGGATTTCATCCCTCCCAATCAGGTCTGATGGGATTATTCCCGAATGAAAACACAGCAGAAAATCAAAAAGATATCACAGAGACAATCAACGTTCTTCCGAAAAGGGTGGAGAGAGCAAGGAAGAAAGCGGCTTCCATAATAAACAGATGGTTCATCCACAAGACGGCTGAACAAATCTTTTATTCCGACAATATGTGGTTAAAACTTGATTCACTTGCCGACATCTCTTCCGCAAAGAATCTCGACATCGATTCCATCGATAAATGTATCAACAGATGGAATTCCGGAATAGCCGGGCTCCGCAAATGGTATCATTTCACAGAGAAAGCCGCTGAAATCAATAAAAAAAACCTGCCGGCTTCTTTTGATATGTATCTTTCAGGGAGATCGGGGGAGGAGACCGCCTCCGCCACTGAAAGTGGATACTACAAGGCTCATGCATTCAACATATTGGACAACGACATCAAACTCCGTATTTTCAACGGGGAGACTCATATGGATTGGGTCAGACTTTATTGTAAGGTCATGGGTCTTTTTCAAAACAGACAGAGAACGGCTTTGGAGATCGGGATGAAACACAGGCTCTCTTCAACTAATCTCGACATTGGAAAAGTCGGGCAATTAAATCTCCTTATCCGAAGAATGATGAACAATGGCAGAGGAGTGCCGCTCCGCCAGGTCATCGCCAATTCCTCCGACATTCTCCACATGGTCCTCCCATGCATGCTCATGTCGCCTCTCAGCGTGGCTCAGTATCTTGAAATGAAGCCCGATATATTCGACCTCGTCATTTTCGACGAGGCGTCGCAGATGGAGACACCCGATGCGATCGGCGCAATAGCCAGAGGAAAGAATGTGGTCGTGGTGGGCGACCCTATGCAGCTCCCTCCTACCAGATTCTTCACCGCCAGGTCTTCCTCCGGGGAAGAGATCGAGGAGAGTGAAGATGCCGACTCCATCCTCGAAGACTGTATAGCCCTCGGTATGCCGTCGAAATACCTTTCGCGCCATTACCGTTCTCGCCACGAAAGCCTTATCTCATTCTCAAACTCACATTTCTATAACGGCAGGCTCCTCACCTTCCCTTCCTGCAATGACGCAGAACTCAAGGTTACGTTTATCGACCCGAAAGGTGTTTACGACTATGGCAAGACACGCACGAATGCCATAGAAGCAGAAGCGGTGGTAGACAAGGTTCTTGAACTGCTTAAGAATTCCGACACCACCCCATCAATCGGAGTAGTGGCTTTTTCAAAGGCGCAAAGCAACCTTATCGAAGACATCCTCAACACGAAACTTCAACAAGAGAAAGCGCTTCAGAGGAAACTTGATGATGCCTCCGAGCCATTGTTTATCAAGAATCTTGAAAACGTACAGGGCGACGAACGCGACATCATCATTTTCTCGATCTGCTACGGTCCTGACAAAAATGGTAAAGTCTACCTTAACTTCGGTCCCATCAACAAGATCGGGGGAGAGCGGCGTCTGAATGTGGCTGTGTCGCGTGCACGCGAAGAGATGCTTGTTTTCAGTTCTCTTCATCCGGCAAACATTCCGGAGGGGAACAACATCTCAAAAGGGGCGGCTACGTTGCGCGATTTCCTGTCATTTGCCGAAAATCCTTCAAAATCAGACAATTCATCGGAAAATGATTCGAAAGACTACATTGCGGAAGACATAGCCGCAAAACTCCGGGAGAAAGGATATACAGTCAAAACCAAAATCGGACGCAGTTCTTTAAAAATAGATTTGGCGGTGTCTGACCCTGAGACACCCGACAAATATATGGCAGGCATCATCCTTGACAGCAGGGACTATCATTCGCTCCCCACAGTGCGCGACCGGGAGGTGACAGTCCCCTCGGTGCTCCGTTCCCTCGGATGGGATATAAAACGCATCTGGGTCATAGACTGGCTGGAGAATCCCGACCGGGTGCTTGAAGAGATCATCGCCGGTCTCCTCCCTCCCCCTTCCCGTGACGCCGACCCTCAGCCCTGACAGCAAATCCGCCCCATGCGCAATCTCACTCATTCGCACGAAACACTATCCAGGGAACCGCGCCCTTGTATTTTACGTGCGGATAGGATTTTGTGCCGATATCGTGGCGACTTCCTATTGAATCCCGATAGAAGTTATAGTCATTCCCCCCTGTGATATAGATCGCATCGGTGAAGCCATACTCACGTAAGGCATCTGCAAAATCCCACATTGTCTCTTTATATTTGGTGGCGATATAGTAAAGTTTACCTGAGAGGGAACCCATCGCCCTTCGCTCAACTTTCCCATGCAATTGAAATCCTGACGCCACCACCCCGTCGATCAGCAACGGGAACTGCCGGAAGAAAGACCCGTCCCTACTTATCACGTAATCTTTCACATTCTCCTCGCCGCTTATCCCGATGACCATATTGCCGTTTGCCATAGCCATATATCCGGAACGTGAATTATCCGACACCACTTCCTTTCCCGACGCCACAAGCGACCCGATCACAGTGCTGTCGGGGCGATAATCCGCACTCCTTGCGTATAAAAATACCTTCCTGTCAGCCGTATCCGGTTCTTCAAACTCAATATCGGCACGCAATCCTTTCAATTGATAAAAATCAAGAGCCACGCCCAATATACTGTCGGAAGTCTTTATCACCTCCGGCCGCACGCTTTCCGGCGTCTCCCCCAACGCAGGTATATTTTCAGAATGGGAAACAGACTCTACTGTGTTCTTATCACGCAGCAGGGTATACACCGTCAGCCCCAATATCACACACAATACAATCACACAACATGCCACACTCCATTTCATCACAGACCTGATATTCCGGGTTCTGGTTTCTCCCGAAACTCCTTCCGGTGCCTGAGCAACCACCTCCACCTTGTCGTTGTCTTCTATGTGTGCCAAAGAAGAGGCGCCTGTAGATGAAATCTCATCATTGTCTCTTTCTACCGATATTTGCGGCACTTCAGGGTTTTGCCCTTTCTTATTTATATCTTGATTAACCATCTTGTCATTCTTTTTCAAGCATTTCCTTCAGATCCTTCAAGGCGGCACGCCCCACCTTTAACGACGGGATATTCGTATTGACCGAATCCCCTCCGAACTTCAATATCCGTTCCGACAGATTGATCAGACGGATATGACGCTTGTTTACAATCAAACTCCTTCCTATGCGCACAAACGGATTGTCCACAAGATTGCCGAATACATCTTCAAAATAATGAAGCTGAAACGTCATCTTATGGACGCTCCCGTTCGACAATACAAGATCGGAATAATTGCCGTCGGCAAGCACATACACGATCTCATGCGTCGCGACCCTTAGCAATTCTGTGGATGTTGAAATCTTGAGCCATTCCATATATTAATAACGGCATTTACAAGCCGATTATTTGCCCCTCAGATATCTGTTCATACATCAAATGCGGCAATTCGTACAATCATTCTCGATTTATTTGATTATCGGCATCTCGGATTCTACCTTTGCAACAAACAAAAAAACTCGGTCATGGAAATAACAAGTATCAATTACGAAGAGCCCCGCTATTCCATGCGTAGGCTTGGAATCAAAATCCTTTTAATCTTCATAGTCTCATTTATTCTGGCATTGGTTGCCGGCGGGATAGACGCTTTGGCTACCGCACGTGAGAACTCGGGTCTTCTATCGAAAGAAAACTGTCAGCTCGTTGCAAATTCTACATCCTATTGTTTCGCGCTGATCTTCATCACATCCCTCACCCTCGTTCTTATTGAGGTGGCTTTCAGAAAAGAGATCAACTATCTTCAATATTCACTCATCGGGTGCGCTCTCTGTCTTTTTTATCTCCTGCTGCTCTCGATCTCTGAATTGATACCCTTCCTACCCTCGTTCCTGATTGCTGCATTGATGACTGTGGCATTGATTTCGGTTTTCGTTAACGGCATCACCGGAAATATAAAGACCGCGGTAATAACTACAGCCGTACTGACCGCAGAATGCACTCTTATCTATATCCTTGCAAGTATAGACTCGATGGCTTTGCTGATTGGAAGCCTGTCGCTGTTCGCGCTTATCGCCTTGGCGATGTATTTCACAATCAAACTAAAAACCGAAAACAACGAACTCATACTGAAATAAGTCATGCAACAGCAGTTAACCCCTCCCCCTTTCCCCATACGGTCTAAAAGAGTGTCTTACGGCATCAAGGTCCTGTTGATGGGATTGCAATGTTTTATCCTTATGCTCGGCGCACTCGCAGTGCTGCTCATCACCATTGAACGGGAAGACAACAATCGTAACGTGTCAGACAAGTTTGTATCCGAATGGGGTGGAGATGTGGAGATACAGGCGCCATGCGCCACAAAAGGTACGGAGGCGAAGATTGCCATTGCGCCGTCAGAGTTCGAATGCAATATTGATGTAGACTCCAAATCACTTCACCGGGGCATATATGAAGCCGAGGTGTTTGACGCACACGTCTCGATGTCGGGCGCTTTCAATCGTGACAGTCTTTCCGCCATCGGAGACCTGGTATGCATTGATATCCCTGTCCCTCAAAAAGAAGTGTCCAAATTAAATAAACTGTCGATATGTGGCAAGGAATATTCCTGGGAAAGGGACGATTCTCGTTTCTATTCCATAATCGATATCAACGATGTCGAGGGGAATCTTACCTATGCCATAGAATATGACGTCAGGGGATCGAAAGAGATAGTTGTGACAGAACTTGGAAACAAATCCACCATCACGATTGAGGGAGTGGCATCCAATCCTTCATTCTCCGGAAGTCTGTTGCCGGATGAACGGACAATCAAAGATGATAAATTCAAGGCAACGTGGAATTTCGAGAACCGAAAATCAAGCTATATCTCTGCGTACGACAATAATGCAAGAGTCTCTTTTCTCGTTGGTGTAGACCGTTATCAGAAAGTGGAACGTTCGCTTAAATATGCATTTATAATAATCCTGCTGACTTTTGCCACCATCCTATTCACTGAAATCATTCTACGTCACCCCATACCCCTGCTCAACTATTTCCTCATCGGGGCTGCCCTTATAATTTTTTATTCATTGTTACTGTCATTTGTCGAACACGTATCGTTTGGATATGCCTACCTGATTGCAGCCGCCATGACAGTGCTTCTGATCACCACATACATGTGGAAGATGCTTAAATCGCGAAAAGTGGGACTTACCATTGGCGCAATCCTGTCAGGCATTTATGCAGGATGCTACGTGATGCTCTGCCTGTCAGACTACGCATTACTCCTGGGCAGCCTCATCCTCTTCTCCACCCTCGCCTCCATCATGTATGTCTCCCTCAAAATCAAAACCCCATAATACGCGTCTCCGACATCCCGAATGTCGGAGACTTTACATCTTATCCTCTCCACAGGAGGTCATAAGCAGGACATAAAAGCCATGCTCGAACTCTACGACGACCTTATCGAACGGGATGAACCCCAAAACGACAAAGAAACTACTCGAAACCAATATTGTCCTAAATAATTTTTGAGTGCTACTCAACGTGCAGAGGCATCAGCCTTTGCAAAAATGACATCAGAGT
>CAMTMX010000070.1 GCA_947073495.1 uncultured Porphyromonadaceae bacterium | reverse complement strand
CGGCGTGTTTGTTGAGATTGAAGAGGGTGTAGACGGACTTATCCACATCTCAGACCTTTCTTGGACCAAGAAGATCAAACACCCCTCTGAGTTCACTCAGGTAGGCAACGATATCGAGGTTCAAGTTCTTGAGATCGACAAAGACAACCGCCGTCTTTCTCTCGGCCACAAGCAGCTCGAAGAGAATCCTTGGGATGTATTCGAGACCATCTTCACTGTAGGCTCTATCCATGAAGGTACAATCACAGAAGTCATGGACAAAGGCGCAGTTATCGCTCTTGAATATGGCGTTGAAGGTTTCGCAACTCCCAAACATCTCGTGAAAGAAGATGGCTCTCAGGCTAAACTCGACGAGAAGCTCAACTTCAAGGTTATCGAGTTCAACAAAGACAGCAAGCGCATCATCCTTTCTCACAGCCGCATCGCTGAAGATGCCAACAAGGCGGAGGCTCGTCCTCAGCAGCGTCCTGCAGCAAAGAAGCCCCGTCGTGAGGAAGAGGCTGCAGCAACTCCCGCTATCGAGAAAACAACTCTCGGCGACCTTGGTGCACTTCAGGCTCTCAAGGAGCAGATGCAGAAAGAGGAGCGCAAATAATCAATCTCCAATCAGAACGATTCGGTTAATTACCGCAATTTTTTATAAAAAAATGGGAACCTTTCGGTTTCCCATTTTTTTTTTGTAATTTTACACACAATTACTACAATACGCATGCAAAATGACATCATGCCCTCACATGCGTGTTGCAGCTGATGAGACACTTGTGACAGACACCTCCAGAACGACAAGACATCTCCCGGAGGCATTACGACAATGCACGGAGATTTATTGTAAAGCAGTTTTGGTATATCGTAAAGAATTATTTTCTCACAAATTTAATTTACATAAATTATGAACGCACCGGAAATCGATTGGAGCAACCTTTCTTTCAGCTACCTGAAGACTGATTTCAACGTGAGATGCACCTATAAAGACGGGAAATGGGGAGAAATAGAGATATCGGATTCTGAATATCTTCCTATCCACATCGCGGCATCATGCCTACACTATGGTCAAGAAGCTTTTGAAGGACTCAAAGCATTCAGGGGAAAAGACGGTAAAGTCAGAGTTTTCAGGATGGATGAAAACGCAAAACGATTCATACGCTCTGCAGAAGGTCTTAAAATGCAACCTCTCCCGGAAAATATTTTCTGTGAGATGGTCCGCAAGGTCGTTAAGCTTAACGAACGCTTTGTCCCACCCTACGGCACTGGAGCCTCCTTATACATACGTCCGCTCGAAATAGGCATATCTCCCCGTGTTGGTGTTAGTCCTGCCTCCGAATATACGGTAATAATACTCGTCACTCCCGTAGGTCCATACTTTAAGGAAGGGTTCAAGCCGACAAAGGTATGCATCAGCAGAGAGTATGACCGTGTGGCTCCCAAGGGCACCGGATCAATCAAGGTGGGTGGAAACTATGGAGCATCGCTCGTGGCAGGCGAAAAGGCACATGAACTGGGCTATTCCGTAATGCTTTACCTTGATCCGAAAGAGAAAAAATATATCGACGAATGCGGAGCAGCCAACTTCTTTGGAGTGAAAGACAATAAATACATCACCCCGGCGAGCGAATCCATTCTTCCGTCAATCACCAACAAGAGTCTTCGCCAGCTCGCAAGAGACATGGGCATGACTGTGGAGGAACGCCACGTGCCATTGGAAGAACTCGACTCTTTCGAGGAAATCGCAGCCTGCGGCACAGCTGCCGTATGTTCTCCGGTGTCTGAAATAGACGACCTCGACACAGGCAAAAAATACGTAATCTCTGCCAATGGAGAAGCCGGACCGGTGACCACTGCTCTTTACAACAAACTTCGTGCAATTCAATATGGTGATGAACCTGACACCCACGGATGGTGCGAAGTGATTGAATAATTTTTTCAAATGGACATTAAGGATATATTTTTTAAATATTATTCAGGAAACGATGCTCTCCTCGCCACTGTCACTCTTCATTCAGAGTGCGTGGCGAGGAAAGCCCTTTTATGCGCCGACCGCAAAACGCTTGATGTTGACAAGACCTTTGTATATGAGGCTGCCATGCTACACGACATCGGCGTTGTGCGTTGCGATGCTCCCTCAATTTTTTGTCATGGCGACCTGCCGTATATATGCCACGGCATAGCCGGAAGAAAGATGCTTGAAGAAATCGGGCTGGTCCGACATGCCCTCGTATGTGAAAGGCACACAGGATCAGGGCTTTCAGTCGATGACATAATTCGGCAGAACCTTCCCCTCCCCCATCGGGACATGCTGCCGGAGACATTGGAAGAAAAATTGATTTGCTATGCCGATAAATTCTATTCCAAATCGGGAGACCTTACAAAAGAAAAATCTCTCGACAAAATAATCAAACAAATGCAGGCGCATGGGGAAGATTCTCTTCAACGTTTTCTGGAAATGCATTCCATATTCGGATAATCCAACAAACTGACGTCCGGCTTCCCCTCTCTTCTGTATTTTATATCCACTTTTCACAGTCGGCTCATTCCTTTTTAGCAATTTTAAATATTTATATTGCATTTTATTGCTAACTTTGTAGCCGCAACGACAACAACTTGTCTTAATTGAGGCGTATATTTCTATATATCATCGCATTGACCTGTTTAGGTCTTGCTATCGCACAACAAGCGACAGTTCCCGGTGAAAAAATGCCGGCACAATCGCGGTCCGCTGTTGACACAACAGCGGGAACTCTTTTTGTGCCTATTGATTCCCTCTCGCTCAACACTGATTCGATAGTAGTCAGAGACGACTCCACATTCTTCCGCTACGATTCAATCCTTTCGGTGACAGACTCAATTGTCAATACTCCCGATTCCATATTCCCGGGCAACGATTCAATCCCGGCAGATTCCTCATATCGTGCACGTCGTGGCAATGCAATCCCGGCAGATTCCTCCCGCACAATCCTCTCCCGCATAAACAGGGAAAAGGCGGATCTTGAATTTGCCGTCGACTTTACCGCTAAGGATTCCCTCATCATGGAGGGTCAAAACAATGCCTATCTATATGGAGACGGCAATGTGGAATACGGCAATTTTAAACTCAACTCCCAGGAGATCAGACTTGAACTCGACAAATCGACAGTATATGCCACGGGAGTTGTTGATTCCACCGGAAATATTATCGGGTCTCCTGTTTTCAAAGACGGCAAAGACGAGTATGAGTCTAAAGAGATGACCTATAACTTCAAGACAGAAAGAGGCTTCATCACTGACGTAATAAGCGAACAAGGAGAAGGCTACCTCACCGGAGGCGCCTCCAAAAAGATGGAAGACGGCTCTTTCTTCATCAAAGACGGTATATACACCACATGCGACGACCACGATCATCCCCATTTCTATCTTAAACTCACCAAGGGGAAGATGGTCCCTAATAAAAACATCGTCACCGGTCCCGCCTACATGGTGCTTGCGGATGTTCCGCTTCCCCTTGCCGTGCCGTTCGGTTATTTCCCCTTTACAAAAGATTATTCGAGCGGCATAATTTTCCCGACATTCGGAGAGGACTATAACCGTGGGTTCTACCTGCGTGACGGCGGCTACTACTTCGCTATTTCTGATTACGTAGACCTCGCCCTTAGAGGCGAAATCTACACAAAGGGTTCATGGGGAGTGTCTGGACACACTTCATACGTGAAACGCTACAAATTCCGAGGAAACTTTGATTTCTCTTATCTTACTACAATATACGGAGACAAAGGAAGTTCCGACTACTCCAAACAAACCAACTTCCAGGTGATATGGAGTCATTCGCAAGATGCAAAAGCGAATCCCAATATGAATTTCTCTGCCTCTGTCAACTTTGCAACGTCAGGCTATTCCCGAAATGACCTCAACTCATATTATAACTCTTCATTCACGGAAAATACAAAGTCATCTACTATCAATATGACTTACCGTTTCCCGGGAACCAAATGGAGTCTGTCTACCACCGCCAACATTTCTCAGCGAACTCAAGACTCCACGCTTGCCGTGTCTTTTCCCAACCTCAATGTCTCCCTATCTCAGGTAACACCGTTCAAGAGAAAAAAAACTGTCGGAGGTGAACGATGGTATGAAAAGATACGCCTGTCATACACCGGTCAATTCCAGAACTCCCTCACGGCTCAACAAGACGTATTCTTCAAGAAGAGCCTTATAAAAGACTGGAAGAACGGCATGCGTCATTCCATGCCTGTTTCCGCCACTTTCTCTCTCTTTAAATATATCAACATATCGCCGTCAATCTCAATGAACGACCGTATGTACACCTCTAAAATCCGTCGTCAATGGGACCCTCAGGCATCTCGGGAAATTGCCGACACAACCTACGGATTCTACAATATTTTCGATTTCAATGCATCTCTTTCTTTCGACACAAAAATCTACGGGTTCTGGAAACCATTGAAAATATTTGGAGACAAAGTGCAGATGATCCGCCATGTCATTACGCCGACTGTTTCCCTTTCAGGAGCTCCCGACTTTTCAGATCCGATGTGGGGTGTTTGGGGATCTTACGATTATATCGACAATCAAGGCAACCCTCAGACGAAAAAATACAATTATTTCTCTCACGGTATATTCGGAGCCCCATCGCAGGGAAAATCAGGTGTGGTTTCTGTCAGTCTTGCCAACAATCTTGAGATGAAGGTCAAAAGTGACAATGATTCCACCGGCGTAAAAAAAGTGTCGCTGATTGAAAATTTCACAATCAGCCAGAGCTACAATTTTGCTGCCGACTCTATGAACTGGAGCAATATCAACACCTCCATTCTTTTGCGTCTCGTCAAAAATTTCAACCTTAACCTCTCCGCCACATGGGATCCTTATACATATCGGCTGTCGCCATCCGGCACGCCGGTCCGTGTAAATGTTCCCCGTTGGAAAGCAGGGAAAGGATGGGCACGTCTCTCTTCTACCGGCACCTCTTTTTCCTATACTTTAAACAACCAGACTTTCAAGAAAAAGAAAGACTCAAAAGGGGGAGAAAAGAACTCTAACGGTGACGGTCAAGACGATGGCACACCGTTCGACGGTCAAGACGGCAACAATGCGGACAACTTCGATGAATACGGGGATCTGAAAAAGAAACGACGCCGCGAAGCCAAAGAAGAGGCGGCGAGCGCTGATGCCGACGGCTATGCAAAATGGGAATGCCCATGGAGCCTTACTTTCAATTATTCCGTCAATTACGGCTATGGAGCCTTTGACTACAATAAACTTGAATATAAGGGAAAATGGACACAGAACCTCTCTTTCTCAGGCAATATACGCCCCACCACAAACTGGAACTTCTCCTTCTCGGCATCATATAATTTCGACCTCAAAAAGATTGCATACATGAACTGTTCGATATCGCGCGACCTCCACTGTTTCACGATGTCGGCATCCTTTGTGCCATTCGGTCCATACAAATCATATAATTTCCACATTGCCGTGAAGTCATCGCTGTTGAAAGACCTCAAATACGATAAGCGTTCTTCACAAGCCAATGGCATACAATGGTATTAGGCTCCCATCGCAAAATCAGTGTAGGAGACGTTGATTTCTTTAGATTTTAGTATTATAGAAGAGTTAGAACGATACTTTATGCCATGCCGTGCATATCATCCCCAACATCTATATGCCATAATAATTTGGTAAATTCACACACATTTATTACTTTTGTAAAAAATTAGGCAGTGATGGCGAAATCTCTAATTCCACTCCTGCAGGATCTCGATAACGAAATCAACAGGCTGACTTCAGTACATCAGAGACTGTATACCCGAATTCAAAATCTGGAAGAGGAGAACCGCAACCTGAGACTTGAACTCGAAAACACGCGTGCCCGACTCCGCCAAACGGAAATTGATGCACAATTCCTGACAATGTCTCACAGGCTCGCGGGATCACCGGATACTATCATTAGCACCCGGCGCCGCATCGCCCGATTGATTCGCACCGTCGACAAATGCATCTCCATGCTAAAGGAGGAATGACGATGAAGAATTCTGACAAAGTAAAAATGACTTTAAATATAGGCGGAGAGCACATACCGCTCACCGTCCCGTTCGACCAACAGGATGCAATACGCGATGCTGAAAAAGCAGTGTCGCAAATATATAATCATTGGCGGTTGAAATGGCCTTCACGCTCCGAGAAAGAAGTTATGGCAATGGTAGCATTCCAGTTTGCCTCAAATTATCAGGAGCTACTTGCAATACAAGGAGATGGATCAGCCCTCGCATCTCATTGTAAGGATCGTGTCTCTGCATTGATCAAAGCAGGAAACGATATGATGGAATAAAATGCGGTCTAACACGCCGATATTCCTGTTTTACTCGTCTGAATTTCATTTATCCGGCTGCATACCGTTGCTTTAGCCGACCGTGCGTAAGATAAAATCATTTCGATGGTTTCATCTTTCTCTATGGTCTTAACTTTTAACACCCTATATATTAACAGATAAAAACAATGGATACAGCAATATGGATCATAATTGCCGCAGCGGCGGCGGTAGCGGGATATGTGGTCGCTATCGTCTTGTCAAAACGCAACGCACGCTCTGCGGCTAATATCATTCTTGACGATGCACGCAGAGAGGCAGAAGTCGTAAAAGAGAAAAAAATTCTCAAGGCTAAAGAGGAGGAAATGAAAATCCTCTCTGAGGCGGAAAGGACTGCTTCACAAAAAATCCAAAAGGCACAGGCTTCCGAGTCGCGTGCACGTCAACGCGAACAGCAACTCAATCAGCAACAAGGGGAACTCACCCGTAAAAAAAAGGAGATTGATGCTGCAAAAACAGCTCTCGACGCCAAGGAACATCTTGTAAACACACGCAGTGAGGAAGTGGAGCAGATGCGTAAAAACGCACAGGAAGAGCTGGAACGTGTATCAGGACTTTCAGCAGAAGAAGCAAAGGAAAAACTGATCGAATCTCTCAAAGACGAGGCAAAGTCGGCAGCTGCGGGATATATCAACGATATAATGGACGATGCGAAGCTCACTGCTTCAAAAGAGGCAAAAAAAATCGTCATACAGTCTATTCAGAGAGTGGCGACCGAGACTGCTGTGGAAAATTCAGTTACAGTCTTCCACATCGACAATGACGAGATCAAAGGCAGAATAATCGGAAGGGAAGGTAGAAATATCCGTGCACTCGAGGCAGCCACCGGAATTGAAATCATAGTTGACGACACCCCTGAGGCGATCGTGCTTTCAGGCTTTGATCCCGTTCGCCGTGAAATCGCACGCCTTGCGCTTCACCAGCTTGTCGTGGACGGACGTATCCACCCTGCACGCATCGAGGAAGTGGTTGCTAAAGTCCGCAAACAGGTGGAAGAGGAGATTATTGAAACAGGTAAACGCACTGCCATAGACCTTGGCATACATGGGCTACATCCTGAACTCATCAGAATGGTGGGCAAGATGAAATATCGTTCATCTTATGGTCAGAACCTTCTGCAGCATTCTCGAGAGACAGCCAATCTTTGTGCCGTGATGGCATCGGAACTCGGACTCAATCCCAAGAAGGCACGCCGCGCCGGACTACTTCACGACATTGGCAAAGTGCCCGATGACGAGCCGGAGTTGCCCCACGCATTACTTGGCATGAAACTTGCCGAAAAATTTAAGGAGAAACCTGAAATCTGCAACGCGATAGGCGCACACCACGATGAAGTTGAACAGACTTCTCTTCTTGCTCCGATAGTTCAGGTATGCGATGCAATTTCAGGTGCACGTCCAGGCGCCCGCCGAGAGATTGTCGAGGCATATATCAAGCGTCTTAATGATCTTGAACAGCTTGCCCTCTCCTATCCGGGTGTACTGAAAACCTATGCGATTCAGGCGGGCAGAGAGCTCCGTGTGATAGTAGGTGCAGACAAGATCAGCGATGAGGAGACCGATAAGCTTTCTAATGAAATTGCACGAAAGATTCAGGATGAGATGACATATCCCGGACAAGTAAAGATCACGGTTATTCGGGAAACACGTGCCGTTGCATTCGCTAAATAAGAAACCACCCGTTTTTCTCTAAGATTATGGAAGAAAAAGAAAGAGGTGTTTTTTCAAGCGGATGTCCCGGGTGCAAAAGGGCAGGCGCATGTACGGGATGTCCCCGCAGGGAGCCACGCGGAAAGTTGTTTGCCACAGACTGGCTTGCAGATCTTCCCGGTGTAGATCCCAAGGGGATTGTGGAAGTTATGTTTAAAAACACAAGGATCGGGTTTTACACCAATCCCTCCGCACTCCCATTAAAGATCGGTGATATTGTCGCTGTCGAGGCGTCGCCCGGACATGACATCGGAAGAGTGACCATGGTTGGTCCGCTTGTGGCGATGCAAATGAAAAAGGCGGGGCTGAAACCGGGTACGGAACTTAAAAAAGTTTTCCGTATCGCACGTCCTAACGACATAGAAAAGTTTGAGGAAGCGCGGGCACGCGAACACTCAACCATGATCCGCGCACGCTCAATCGCGGAGGAACTCGGACTCGCAATGAAAATCGGAGATGTAGAATATCAAGGCGATGGAGGAAAAGCGATATTCTATTACATAGCCGACGAAAGGGTCGATTTCAGAAAGCTTATACGCATTCTTGCCGACACGTTCAAAGTCCGAATCGAGATGAAACAGATCGGGGCACGTCAGGAAGCAGGCAGAATCGGAGGCATAGGTCCTTGCGGCAGGCCTCTGTGCTGCTCTTCATGGATGAGCAAATTTGTCTCGGTAGGCACAGGGGCGGCGAGGCTTCAGGATCTTTCCATGAATCCTCAGAAGCTTGCAGGACAATGTGCAAAATTGAAATGTTGCCTAAACTTTGAGGTGGATTCTTATGCCGAGGCGCAGAAGCAGCTTCCCCCGAAAGATGTGACTCTCGAAACAAAAGACGGCACATACTATTATTTCAAGCCCGATATTCTTGCCAGGACCGTGACATATTCCACAGACAAGAATATTCCTGCAAATCTGGTGACAGTGACGGCGGCTCGGGCATTTGAGATCATTGCCTTAAACAAGCAGGGAATTCGCGTGGATGTTCTTGATCCGGACTCAGATGAAACTCCTGCAAGTGAGTATGGCGACATAATAGGTCAAGACAGTCTTACCCGTTTCGATAGAAATCGCAAGAAAAAGAAAAAGAAGCGTAAACCCGGCGAACCCTCCGACCACGCTCCTGCGGAGAGGATTCAAAAAAGGGCCCAGGGAAACAACCGTCAGGACAGAACTTCATCTGACGTTGCTAATAAGAACCGGGGAAGAAAGGGAAACGGCAATAGTCATAACAACGGAAATTTCGTTCCTAAAAAATAACTATGAACGTCAAAATTTCAAAGATAAAGTCCATCCTGCCTTCGCTATCCATGCGCAAGGCAGGATGGACTGTCTTTTCATCACTTTTGTTTTCCATATCTCTTTCGTCTTGTCTTCAAAATGCCGGGGTTGAATACTCCCGTTTTGTAGCAACCGGAGAAACTGGAATTCCTGAAAATTGGGAATACGAATTCTCGCCGGTACCTGCCGATTCCGCTTCAATAGGCAAGATTCCATTCGACCTGATATTGGTCGTGAGATATTCTGCAACTACAGAATCCAAAGACGTAATGTTTGATATCGAAGAATTTTCTCTCCAACAGGATATTCCCGACACAACTTCTGTAAAGGTTTCCTTGTTCAATGAAGAAAACAAGCCACTGGGGAAAGGCAATTTTGCAATATATGAGATTGCCGACACACTCAGGCGCGGCATAAAAATACCGGAAGGCTACACAATATCCGTGTCATCTCCCCTGGCTCAGGAAGAGACTGTCGGAATTAACGCAATAGGCATCATCCTGTCACGCACCGGAAGTAGCCGAAATTTTAATTTTTTCAACCTATGAAATTAATAAGAGAGGATATTGTTTCAGACATCAGACTCCGTGTCGAGTCTGTTCGCCGCCACATGCGGGATATGCAGATGGATGCTGTCTTGATAGCATCCAATGCAAATATTTTCTACACCACCGGAAGATTCTTCAGAGGGTATGTCTATATTTCATCCGATAATATGCCTGTTTGGTTTGTTGTAAGACCGAAAGGGTTTGAACTTGGCGATGATGTAATAGAGATCCGCAAACCGGAACTCATACCTGATGAACTCAGAAAGCATGGAATCAGCTTGCCTGAAAAGGTCGGATATGAATACGACGACTTGTCGTATACCGACATTAAACGTCTTGAGGCAGTGTTTCCGGATGCTCAAAGTGTAAACGGATCGCCTGTGCTTCGGAAGGCAAGAATGGTCAAGACTCCCTGGGAGATAGATCAGATGCGCTTTGACGGCATCCATCAGGCTGAAGTATATCGTAGAGTCCGCCATTGCTATAACGAAGACATGACCGACATCGAATTCCAGATAGAAATCGAAAAGACGCTTAGGCTTGAAGGGTGTCTCGGCTACATCAGGACTTCGGGAAATCTTATGGAAATCAATATGGGATCCGTGATCGCAGGAGATAATGCCGACGCGCCCGGTCCATACGAATTCACAATGGGAGGTTCCGGAGTGGATCCCTCCTTGCCTGTAGGGGCAAATGGCACCACCATCCATCGCGGTGAAACAGTCATGGTGGATGTCTGCGGTGCCTTCAATGGTTATCAGACCGACATGACCCGGGTATGGAGACTGGGGGAAATCCCCAAGCTTGCCTATAAAGCTCACGAATGTTCACGCAATATTCTGCGGGAATGTGAAAAAATGGGTATTCCCGGCACTAAAGTGGCGGATCTATATGATATGGCGGTAAAGATTGCCGAAGACGAAGGTCTGAGCGAATATTTCATGGGGCATAACCAACAGGCACCCTTCATTGGCCATGGGGTGGGGATTCAACTGAACGAGCTTCCCGTAGTCACCTCGAGAAGCCGGGATATTCTTGAAACCAATATGACAATCGCACTTGAGCCCAAGTTTGTAATCCCCCATGTCGGTGCTGTCGGGATAGAAAACACCTATGTGGTGACACCGTCCGGACTGGAATGCATCACAGTCTTCCCCGAGGAGATTCAAGAACTTTAAAAACATAACAAATTTGAAAGTGCGCGACTGTCGTTGTCACTTTCCATAATATAAAACATACCATCCCCTACCCTTATGAATCTGAAAGAAGATTTAAAAAATCCGGTGTTCAAGACCATCGGTGGGATTGCCGATTCAATGCGGAGGGAAGTCTACACGGTCGGAGGTTTCGTAAGAGACATATTTCTTGACCGTCCGTCTAAAGACTACGATTTTGTGACTGTTGGGTCAGGAATAGAACTTGCAGAGGCGGTGGCGCGCCATTTCGGACCCAAAGCCCACTTGTCGGTGTTTCCAAACTATGGCACCGCACAAGTTAAATATCGTGACCTTGAACTGGAATTCGTCGGGGCTCGCCGTGAATCATACAATCGCGACTCCCGCAATCCTGTCGTGGAAGACGGAAGTCTTGAAGACGACATGAAAAGAAGGGATTTCACTATAAATGCTATGGCTGTCTCTTTAAATGCAGATACATTTGGAGAACTCATAGACCCTTTCAATGGTCTTATCGACCTTCATGCCGGAATTATCAAGACCCCGCTTGATCCCGATATAACCTTTTCCGACGATCCCCTGAGAATGTTGAGGGCGATACGCTTCGCCACCCAGCTATATAAGCCCACAGACAATAGCGCCGGTGAGCCTGTATACTCTTTCCGCATAGCCCCCGAAACATTCTCCGCCATAAAACGCAATGCCGGCAGAATGGAAATTATAACAAGGGAACGTATCAACGACGAGCTTTCAAAGATCATGAAGGCGGCAAAACCGTCGATAGGTTGGCGGCTGCTCGACATGACCGGGCTTCTCCCATATGTCTTCCCCTCGCTTCTACCTCTTAAAGGCGTGGAAATGAAAGAGGGGAAAGGACATAAAGACAATTTCTACCACACCATTCAGGTAGTGGATAATGTTGCGGCACGTTCAGACAACGAATGGCTCAGATGGGCGGCACTGCTTCACGATATAGCCAAACCCGCCACTAAAAGATATGATCCCAAACTCGGCTGGACTTTCCACAACCACAATTTCGTAGGAGAGAAAATGATTCCCCGCATATTTCGGAAGATGAAACTGCCTCTCAACGAAAAAATGAAATACGTTTCAAAACTTGTGGGGTTGCACATGCGACCTCAGTCTGTCGGAGAGGAAGGTGTGTCGGATTCTGCAGTGAGGAGAATGCTGACCGACGCCGGAAATGATGTGGAAGATCTGATGATTCTCGCGGAAAGCGACATCACTTCGAAACAACCTGAAAAAGTCCGACGCCAGCTTGAAGGTTTTAAGAAACTGCGTGAGCGGATGCAATGCGTGCACGATGCCGATGCCTTGCGCAACTGGAAAAATCCTATCGACGGAAATGAAATCATGGAAAAATTAGGTATTCCTCCAGGTCCTGAAATCGCACGCCTCAAAGAACTTGTCAAAGAGGCGATCATAGAGGGTCAGATACCCTACGACCATGATTCAGCCTGGCAATATCTCCTCGACCACAGATAAGGTATCGATACCTGTAATAACAATAAAAGCCGCAGATTAAATCTGCGGCTTTTATATGCTTCAAACTTTCGTTTCCGAAAGTAGAATTATTAATCCTCGTTGAGGTTTACGCGTTTGAAGGCAACGACTGTCAGACCCTTCTCAACACTTGCGAGATACTGCGCAACTGTCTCTTTTGGATCCTGTACGTAACCCTGCTCAAGAAGGCAATTCTCCTTATAGAACTTGCTTATACGTCCCTTAACGATATTTTCAATCATTTGGGCAGGCATATTTGCAGCTTTTGCCTCTGCAGCCTCTTTCATGATCTGACGACCCTTCTCTGCATCTTCTGCTGTGATCCATCCCTTGGCCATGTTGCTTTCGATGTGGTCTTCAGAATCGAAATGGTTGGGGTTGAGACCTGCTTTGCGGAGGGCAGCCTCCTGTGCCTTTTGAATCTGTTCCTGCTTAGTCTTTTCGATTGCCACCGCCTTCTCTTGTTCGATGATAGCGGGGTCGACGTCAGCGGGGCTGATAGCAACAGGGTTCATTGATGCAATCTGCATACAGATTTCACGACCCACCTGAGGATCGATACCTTCAAGATTGAAGCCCACGATAGCTGCGAGCTTGTCGTTGAAATGCTTGTAAGCTGACACTGTTGCAGCCTCGATCCACTGATAGTCGCCGAGCTCCATCTTCTCACCGGTCTTGCCGATCTCGTCTGTGATGTTTTCCTCTACTGTACGACCATTGATCTTGAGAGCTTTAACTTCGTCAATAGATTTTGCACCTGCCTCTACTGCCGCGTCAAGAATAGCCTTGGTGAGAGCGCGGAATGATTCGTTCTTTGCAACGAAGTCAGTTTCACACTTGAGAGCCACGATAGCTGCGAAACCCGGTTTCACAGCACTGAGTACGCAACCCTCGGCAGCCTCACGGTCTTCACGCTTAGCTGCTACAGCCTGACCCTTCTTACGGATAATTTCGATAGCTGCGTCGATATCGCCGTTAGTTTCAGCGAGAGCGTTTTTGCAGTCCATCATACCTGCGCCGGTCATGTGGCGCAGTTTCTTGATATCTTCAATTGATACAGCCATTGTCTTGTCTGGATTAAAATTATTCAGCTGATTCAGCAATTACTTCAGCCTGCTCCTCAACTACGGGAGCTGCCTCGGGAGCCGCCTCCTTAGCTGCTGCACCCTCATTACGGCGTACACGACGACGTTTGGGAGCATCTCCTTCCTCTTTCTCTTCAGCAGCGTCAAGCTTCTCTACCTTGCGCTCCTCAAGACCTTCTGCCATTGCGCCGCAAACAGCGTCAAGGATAACCTCGATGCTCTTGGATGCGTCATCGTTAGCAGGGATTACGAAGTCAACATTCTCGGGATTAGAGTTGGTATCGACAATACCGAAAACAGGAATACCGAGACGGTTTGCTTCAGCCACTGCGATGTGCTCCTTCATTACGTCAACAACGAAAAGTGCGCTCGGAAGACGTGAAAGATCAGCTATAGAACCGAGGTTCTTCTCAAGCTTTGCACGCTGACGTGTGATCTGAAGTTTCTCACGCTTTGAAAGATTGTCGAATGTGCCGTCCTTAGCCATCTTGTCAATAGTAGTCATCTTCTTCACAGCCTTGCGGATTGTGGGGAAGTTGGTGAGCATACCACCGGGCCAGCGTTCGATAACGAACGGCATGCCTACAGACGCAGCTTTATTTGCGATAGCTTCCTTAGCCTGCTTCTTTGTTGCTACAAAAAGCACCTTTCTGCCGCTCTTTGCAATCTGCTTGAGAGCTTTTGCTGCTTCATCGATTTTAGCAGCTGTCTTATAAAGGTCGATGATGTGGATGCCGTTACGCTCCATGAAGATGTAAGGAGCCATTGCGGGATTCCATTTACGCTTGAGGTGACCGAAGTGACAGCCTGCCTCGAGAAGTTGGTCAAAAGTGGGTGTTGCCATTTTTGTTTTCATTTTTTGGACGCTTGGCGTCCTGATGTTTACTTTCTTTTAAAATTTCTTTAGAAATCCAATCTGCCGGTAGGAGAAATTCGCGTGGAAACTCATCCGACAGATTTAGATACTAAACTGAATATCTTGATAAAACCTGAAAACGCATTAACGTTTGGAGAACTGGAAGCGTTTGCGGGCTTTGGGCTGACCTGGTTTCTTACGCTCTACTGCACGCGGGTCACGGGTCATGAAGCCTTCAGCACGGAGAGCCGGCTTGTCTTCAGGATTGATCTTGACAAGAGCACGAGCTATCGCGAGACGGAGAGCTTCTGCCTGTCCTTTGTAACCGCCGCCGTCAATGTGAGCTACGATATCATATTTCTCGGCAACCTCAAGCTTGTTGAGAGGCTGCTTTACAACATACTGAAGAATAGAAGAGGGGAAATAAACGTCAAGGGGACGCTTGTCGATAACGATGTTACCGTTGCCCTCGGTGAGATAAACTCTCGCTACGGCTGCTTTACGACGGCCAATTGCATTAACTTTTTCCATCTGCTTCTATTATTTCACTTTGTTGATATCTATTACTTGAGGATTGTTTGCCTCATGTCCGTGCTCTGCACCATTGTAGACATAGAGGTTGTTGAGAAGAGCTGCACCGAGTGAACCTTTGGGAAGCATGCCCTTTACAACTTTAATGAAGAGAGGATGACGTCCTGACTTGATAGTCTTCTTGAAAGACTTAGCCATAAGATCGCCGGGAGTGAAAACTCTCTGACCGCCGGGATAACCGGTGTAACGGAGATATTCACGCTTTGTCATCTTATCACCGTTCATAATCACCTTGTCAGCGTTGATGATAATGACATTGTCACCGCAATCAAGATTGGGAGTGTATTCGGGTTTGTTCTTACCACGAAGAATTTTTGCTACTTTAGAGCAAAGACGACCGAGAACCTGGTCAGTTGCGTCAATAACCACCCATTTCTTTTCAATTGTAGAAGGAGTGGCGGACTGAGTCTTGTAACTTAATGTATCCACTTTGGATGAAACGTTTAAAGATTATAAATGTTTAAGTGAGAAGTTGTTAAAAACTCACCATAAAATCCGCCCAACGAATTGTGATGATGTTTGAAAGGCCTAAATCTCGCATCATCGAGGCAGGGCGGTAAACAATTTGGATATAATCGGCTCGCAAAATTACAAAAATTCTATGACATAGCAAAATAAATAATTATAAAAAGTTTAGCCGATTAACATCACAAAAGCTCCAAGAGCCATTTCTGACCATCCTCCCGCTTTCGCCGGATATCAACACGGTCATCGGCATGATAAGGTTCAACTTCCCTGTTCGGCCTAAATCTGGAAGCAGAAGAGGTGAAGCCCGACCATTAGTCACAAAAAAAGATCCGACGGTAATTGCCCGCCACCGGATCTAATTTGTCATACAACAGAAACGCCGACCTTTACAGGTCGGCGTCCGTAAGGCGGCGATTACCTACTCTCCCGCTTTCGCAGTACCATCGGCGTGATAAGGTTTAACTTCT
>CAMTMX010000069.1 GCA_947073495.1 uncultured Porphyromonadaceae bacterium | reverse complement strand
ATCCCGACAACCAATCTTCTGTTAACCTTAAAATCTAATACCATGAAAAACTCACTGCAAAATTACAAATTATTTTTTAAACACTGCTATAAAACATAAACAATCTTTAATCTTTAACATTTTTTAATATGGAAAGAGGAATATTCTGCAGAATATTCCTCTTTCCATATTAAAAAACGCAATATAATCAAGGGGATTATCTGATGAACAGAAGTTCACGATACTTCGGAAGCGGCCAAATTTCGTTATCCACCATGAGCTCGAGAGCATCGATATGTACCCGGATTTCTTCAAGAAGAGGTGCGACAGAGTCATGATATGCGACAGCCTTCTCTCTTTCTGAAGACATCCTGTTAGCCACATGGCGTGCCGAAACCATTTTTTCAACAAGAGCTTTGATCTCACTCATGTGTTCGGATATCTTTTCGATCGAAACCATGTCTTGACCTCCAATCTTACGCGCAGTGTCATCATCAAATAATTGTTTAATCTTATAGACATTATCCAAAAGAAGACGCTGATATGTAATAGCCGCCGGAATAATGTGATTTATAGCCAGATCTCCAAGGACCCTGGATTCAATCTGAAGCTTTTTGGAATACATTTCCCATTTGACCTCATTGCGGGCTTCAAGTTCCTTTTCTGTAAAAAGACCTGATTTCTTAAACATCTCTATGCTTTTGGGCGACAGATATGTGTCAAACATCAGGGGTGCAGAAGATTCTGTGTCAAGTCCCCGACGTTTTGCTTCTTCTTTCCATTCGTCGCTATATCCATTACCGTCAAACTGTATGGCACGCGACTTGATGATATTGTTCCGCGCCTCGTCAAGAAGCACCTTGTCGATATTTTCACCTTTTGCGACGCGATCTTCTACCCTGTCTGCAAATTCGCCGAGTTCGACGGCAACTGCGGCATTAAGGGCAATAAGGGCAGAAGCACAATTGGCCGAAGAGCCCACTGCTCGATATTCAAAACGGTTACCGGTAAAGGCGAACGGACTTGTGCGGTTTCTATCGGTATTATCAATCAGAAGATCCGGAATCTGGCTCACATCAAGACGCATCCCCTCCTTGCCATTCAGAATAATAGAATCAGTCTCGTTCTTCTCTATGCCATCAAGTATCCGGGTGAGCTGGCTGCCCAGGAACATAGAGATAATAGCCGGCGGAGCTTCATTTGCACCCAGACGATGTGCATTCGTAGCTGTCATTATCGACGCCTTAAGAAGAGCATTGTGCTTATGAACGGCAGCCATCACGTTGCTGACAAAAACTATGAATTCAAGGTTGTCTTTTGGGGTCTTTCCGGGAGCAAACAACTGTTTCCCCTTATCTGTGCCAAGACTCCAGTTATTATGTTTTCCACTTCCATTGATCCCTGCAAATGGTTTCTCATGCAGAAGGACACGGAAATTATGACGACGCGCAACCTCGTTCATTACAGACATCAGAAGAAGATTATGGTCATTGGCAAGATTTGCCTCTTCATAAATTGGAGCCAATTCAAACTGGTTGGGTGCCACCTCATTGTGGCGAGTTTTAGCCGGAATGCCAAGACGATGGCATTCTATCTCAAGATCAAGCATAAATGCCTCGACTCGACTCGGGATAGCTCCGAAATAATGATCCTCAAGCTGCTGGTTCTTGGCACTTTCATGACCCATCAGAGTTCTACCCGTAAGCACAAGGTCAGGACGTGCGGCATATAACGACTCATCGACAAGGAAATATTCCTGCTCCCACCCGAGATAACACTCCACATGATTTACTTCAGCATCAAAAAAGCGTGCCACTCTGGTGGCAGACTTGTCAACAGCATTCAAAGCTCTCAGAAGAGGTGTCTTGTAATCGAGCGCCTCGCCTGTGTAAGATATAAAAATAGTAGGGATACAGAGTGTATTGCCCACAATAAATGCAGGTGAAGAAATATCCCAAGCTGAATATCCTCGCGCCTCAAATGTATTACGTATGCCTCCATTCGGAAAACTTGAAGCATCAGGCTCTTGTTGAACAAGAAGTTTTCCGGTGAAAGTCTCGATTACACCTCCCTTGCCATCATGTTCAATAAAGGCATCATGTTTTTCTGCCGTTCCTCCGGTCATTGGCTGAAACCAGTGAGTGTAATGACGCGCACCCTGCTCAACAGCCCAGCGCTTCATGCCTTCCGCCACACTGTCGGCAACTTCTCGGCTCAGCGGCTCCTTGTTGTCGATAGCCTTTACAAGAGCCTCGTAAGTGGTTCGGGGAAGATATTCAAACATTTTCTGACGATTGAACACTTTCTCTGCATAATACTTGTCGACTCTCTCCTTTGGGAGTTCGACTTTCACTGCTTTGCGCGAGGTTGCCTCTTCCACGCTTTTAAATCTTAAATCTGACATAAATCTTAAGATTTTAATCAACAGCCAGATAACTGGACGCGCTGACAAATTTAGAAACTATATATTATTATTAGATTTATAAATATCTTTCAATAAGTCGGGACATCGCATTTTCCGTATTCTCGCGACTATTAAAACCCGTTAGGCGGATGTAGCCTTCCCCTTTTGTTCCAAACCCGGAACCCGGAGTGGTTGAAAATCCACAATTATAAAGCAATTCTTCGAATATTTGCCAAGAGTCTTTATTGTTGCCTGCAGACGCCCAGACGTAGGGGGAATTATCACCTCCATACGCCTTAAACCCAATCTTGCAAAATGCTTCTTTTATTATAGATGCATTTTGCATATAATAGTCTGTAGCTTCTCTGACACAGCTCAACCCTTCCGGGGAATACACCGCGGCTGCAGCTTTTTGTGCAACAAAAGACGCGCCATTAAATTTTGTTGTCTGGCGTCGGTTCCATAACGCATTGAGCGCGACTTCAGACCCGTCTGCATACCTTCCTTTCAATTTACGCGGCACGACAGTGTACCCACACCTAAGTCCCGTGAAGCCTGCTGTTTTCGAAAAACTGCGGATCTCAATTGCCACTTCATCGGCTCCCTCAATCTCATATATCGATCTTACAATTCCCGGCTGCCGGACAAAGGCTTCGTATGCCGAATCATAAATAATGAGAGAACCTTTTTCGCGAGCATAATCCACCCATTTACCTAAATCATCATGTGAAATCGCCTCTCCGGTGGGATTGTTTGGAAAACATAGAAAAATCACGTCAGCCTTTTCTTGTGGAAGCACAGGCATAAAATGATTGTCGGGATCACAGTCAAGATAGATCAAACGGCTCCAACGTCCGTCAGTCAATTTCCCTGCCCTACCGTCAATTACACTATCATCCACATAAACGGGATAAGCCGGATTCATTACTGCCACCCTGCTATTTCGAGAATAGACGTCTCCAAGATTACCCAAATCGCTTTTGGCGCCATCACTGATGAAAATGTCGGCTGCTTCAATTGCTATACCCCTATCTAAATAATCATGTTCCGCAATTGCATCCCGCAAGAATGAATAACCCTGCTCAGGTCCATACCCACGAAAAGAAGCCGACGACGCCAACTCGTCCACAGCTTCATGCATGGCATTAATGACATTCGGGAACAGAGGACGTGTCACATCCCCAATATCCATCCTGATGATCTCGGCGCCATTGTTTTCTTTCTTAAATGCTGAAATCTTACGTGCCACTTCAGAAAACAAATATGACACCGGCAACTGTCGAAAGTTATCATTAACCTCTAACATAAAACAAATCTTTCTATTACTCAATCGATTTTACCTAATCATTCAAAAAAGTACCATCCCTCGGCAACAAAGCTGGCAGGACCATGCATGAAGACATGTCCGGATTCTTTGTCTAAATGAATATTCAATTTTCCGCCAAGAAGACTCACCTCAACATCCTCATCAGTCAGGCCTTTATAATTTGCCGCAACTACTGATGCACAGGAGCCGGTTCCACATGCGAGGGTTTCTCCGGATCCTCTTTCCCATACACGCATCTCGATATGTCTTCTATCCACTACCTTTACAAACTCGATGTTCGCCTTTTCAGTCCAGATGTCTGAAGTCTCAAGTAATTTACCATAATGATGAATATGGCGATCTGTTATATCGTCAACAAATATAACGCCATGAGGATTTCCCATACCTACTGCCGTTATGTAAAATTCTGTATCATCAGCCTTTACTTTCTGGTCTACCATAAGATCTTCCGGATTTCCTGCGGCAGGGACATCTCCCCTCTTCATATATGATCGTCCCATGTCTACAGTCACCGATTTTGTCTCACCATCCTCTATATGAAGATCAAGAATTTTAGTCCCACTCAAAGTTTGAAGAAAAATTCGTGTTTTATCTGTGAAACCTTTGTCATGAAGATATTTTGCTACACATCTTGTGGCATTTCCACACATCTGAGCTTCCGAACCATCAGCATTAAACATCCGCATACGGAAATCGGCGTCAACGGAGGGCATTATTACTATCAGCCCGTCACCGCCAACGCCGAAATGTCTGTTGCTTATTTTAGTTGCCAAGTCAGGTAGGTTCACCTCTCTCAGATTTACAGAGGTCGGAGAGCCAAGGGCGTCAATGTAAACATAATCATTACCCGCGCCCTGCATCTTTGTAAAAAAGATCCTTTTCTTTTCAGGCATACTTTCCAGTCTTATTTATACTGCTTCTTCTTCACGGATTTTCAAAGCAGCATTTGTTTTTTCAAGCTGCAAAATTATCAATTATTTTGACAATTCGCAACAATTTTTAGATATTTCTTAAAATAATTTCCATTATTTGAATTAAAATTAGCAAAATAACAAATACAAATGTATAGCTAAATCACATGGAAAGCGCCAAAATAATCTCATCAGCTATCATTATGCCATCATCGGTGAGTCTTAGGTTATACGAATCGCTGAGTAAGGTGGCATTTCTTAAAAATGGATCTGCGTTTCTTAAAAGGCGCTCCCTTGCGTGAGCTCCAAAGTTTGATTCATATTCGCGAATGTCCAAACCCTGACGCATACGCATTCTTGTGAGAAGCATTTCTTCTTTAAGCTCTTCTTCCGTCAGTACCTCCTCATTATAGAATGGTCGGACCTTATCCGTGCTGAAATGATGCATGTAACCCTTTATATCTGCAGGATTGGCACGGCGTGTTCTCAATCCGTCGTAAGAATGGGCGGAAGGTCCAATGCCGAGGTACTGATTTCCCAACCAATATCTTGTATTGTGAATTGATTCCTTCCCATCTCTACTATAATTTGAAAGTTCATATTGAATATAACCGGCCTTTTTCAACCGGGACGAGAGAACTCTCCACATTTCGACACTTTCATCCTCAGAGGGGAAAGAAAGTCTGCCTTGTTTTTTTAAAACACTTATTGGGGTGCCTTCTTCGAACATTAAAGAATAGGTGGAAATGTGTTCCGGAGATAATTCCAACGCCATTTCGACACTTTTTACCCATGACATTAGCGTCTGACCCGGCAAACCAAACATAAGATCTATGCTTATATTATCAAAATAACCGGAAAGTGTGCGGTATGCATTTATTGCACACTCGGCATTATGTCGTCTTCTAATAACTTTGAGTTCTGTATCTATAAACGACTGAATGCCCATACTTACTCGATTTACACCGCATTCCTTCCACTCTCTGCATTTATCATCTGAGACATCATCCGGATTAATCTCTATTGTAAATTCTTTCCAGGGTTCAGTTTTATTTAAAATACTTATGATACCATCATGAAGCTTTACAAATTGGTCGGAAGGTATGAGTGAAGGTGTACCCCCTCCTAAATATAAGGTGTCTGGAACCATCGACAGCTCTTGCAACCTTGTTTTCAATTCTGATAATAATGAATCGACCAACAAATCCCAATCAGCAAGAGATTCTCCTCCGCTAAAAAAATCACAATATATACATTTTCTTTTGCAAAATGGAATATGTACGTAAAGTCCGGAACCTTTCATATTGAAATATTGAGAGTTACCACTCATCTAATCTAACGATTAGATTAGACAGAACATGCGAAATTAGTAAAAAATAATGGAAATGTGTTTTCTAACATATAAAAATGATGTCAAAGATAATAAATTTTTTCGTAAATTGCGACCGCAAACAGCAAACGAGGCTGTTTCACAAATTATGAGATAACCCTAAAATCTTATATGTGATGAAGATTTATAAAACCAGCGAAATCAAAAACATTGCCCTCATCGGATCTAAGGGCTCGGGTAAAACCACACTTGCAGAGTCTATGCTCTTCGAGTGTGGAGTTATAAAACGTCGCGGTACTATCGAAAGCGGCAATACAGTTTCTGACTATTTCCCGGTTGAAAAGGAATATGGATATTCTGTCTTTTCCACAGTATTTAATGCTGAATTCAACGGAAAGAAACTCAATGTGATTGATTGCCCGGGTGCTGATGATTTCGTAGGCAATTCATATACTGCACTTGGCGTGTGCGACACTGGCGTTATCGTGATCGACTCTGAATATGGAGTCGAAGTTGGCACACAAAATATATTCCGCACCACCGGAGCGTTAAAGAAGCCTATTCTATTTGCCCTGAATCAGATTGACGGGGAAAAAGCTGACTATGACAATGTAATCGAACAACTCCGTGAGCATTTCGGCTCAAAAGTCGTGGCTGTTCAGTTCCCGCTCGAAAGCGGTCCGAATTTCCATTCAATGATCGACGTTCTTCTCATGAAGAAATATGAATGGGGTCCCGACGGTGGAGTTCCTACAGTAAGTGAAATCCCGGAAGAATACATGGAGAAGGCTAACGAACTCCATAATGCACTTGTGGAAGCAGCTGCCGAAAACGACGAAACCTTGATGGATAAATACTTCGAACAGGGCCATCTCACAGAGGACGAAATGCGTGAAGGAATTCGTAAAGGGCTGATCGATCGTAGTATTTTCCCTGTTTTCATAGTAAGCGCATTAAAAGACATGGGTGTACGTCGTATGATGGAGTTCCTTGGCAACGTGTGTCCTTTCGTGTCTGACATGCCTGCTCCCCTCACAACGACCGGAGAAGAGGTCAAACCTGATGCCGACGGGCCATTATCTGTATTCTTCTTCAAGACATCAGTGGAGCCGCATATCGGAGAGGTCTCTTATTTCAAAGTGATGAGCGGCACACTCAAGACTGGGGATGATCTCGACAATGTATCTCGCGGCGGGAAAGAACGACTTGCGCAAATATTTACAGTGTGCGGACAGATCCGTACCCCGATTGATAAATTAGAAGCAGGAGATATCGGAGCTGCCGTTAAGTTGAAAGATGTCAGGACAGGCAACACTCTTGACGCAAAAGGTTGTGAATATCAATTTGATTTTATTAAATATCCTCAGCCTAAGTTTATACGTGCAATTCGTCCTGTGACAGAAAGCGACGCTGAAAAATTGATGGGAATTCTAACCCGTATGCATGAGGAAGATCCCACATGGATTGTAGAGCAGAGCAAAGAACTCAAGCAGACCCTTGTGAAAGGTCAAGGAGAATTCCACTTGAGAACCCTCAAATGGAGAATTGAAAACAACGAGAAACTTCCTATTGAATTCCTTGATCAGAAAATACCATATCGCGAAACCATCACCAAAGCTGCGCGTGCGGACTATCGCCACAAGAAACAATCAGGTGGATCAGGTCAGTTTGGTGAAGTTCATCTTATCATAGAGCCCTACACAGAAGGAATGCCGGAGCCTGATTCTTACAAATTCGGCAGTCAAGAATTCAAGATGAACGTTCGTGACAAACAAGAGATACCTCTCGATTGGGGCGGAAAGCTTGTAGTCTACAATTGTATCGTCGGTGGTGCGATCGATGCACGTTTCATTCCCGCAATCGTAAAAGGGCTCATGGACCGCATGGAGCAGGGTCCTCTCACTGGATCTTATGCACGCGACGTACGTGTAATGATCTACGATGGAAAAATGCACCCTGTTGATTCAAATGAAATTTCATTCCGCCTTGCTGGTCGAAATGCTTTCTCTCAGGCATTCAAGAATGCAAATCCAAAGATTCTTGAACCTGTGTATGATGTAGAAGTGTTTACACCCGGCGATACTATGGGTGATGTGATGAGCGACCTTCAGGGAAGGCGTGCCATCATCATGGGTATGGAATCAGACAACGGCATAGAGAAACTCAATGCCAAAGTCCCACTGAAAGAGATGGCGTCATATTCCACATCCCTCAGTTCAATCACGGGCGGCAGAAGTTCCTTCACCATGCAATTCTCTTCTTACGAACTCGTTCCCGGCGACGTGCAGGAGAAGCTTTTGAAAGAATACGCAGAAACACAAGAGGAGGATTAATCCTGACTCAACACTAACGTTTTTGTTTAAGGGGTGGCGGTTTTCGCTACCCCTTTTTTATATAAATTAGAAATTTGTATCTCGATAAACATATATACGTATCCCCTAAAAACGATAAAAAGCGGCTGCCAAAAGACAGCCGCTTTCATATTATTCCCGTTTAATATATATTAAGCAAAATTAGAACCAACGCGTATATGCGAAATCCTGACGATGTGGCAATTCAGGATTATTTGGATATATCCTGAGCGAGTAACGGAACACTCCTGCATTCTCAAGTTTTGACTTGAGTTCATAGGTGTAGACACTACCCTCTTTCTTCACTACCTGAAGTTGCTCAGTTCCGGTAAACTCACTTGTGCCGTCGTGGTCACGATATTTGACAACTTCAACTCCTATGGAATCACCAAGTCCCTTGGTATCGATAGTGCACTTCACATCGATCGGATTGCCGGTACGGGCCGCACCCTTACCTGCCACTCCATCCTTGACATCGACATTGAGAATATCGATCTGATTCCATTTGGAAGCCACCTCCTCTTTCCATGCGACAATCTCACGTGCTTTGGCAAAATTATTCTTCTTTAATTCTGCAGCGCGTTTTGATTCCGGCACATATAGGCGGCAGATATAATCGTCAAGCTGACGCTTCATTGTGAAATGAGGTGCAATGTGGCCTATTGAACGTTTGATTCGATCGATCCATTCAGGGCTATAGCCCTTATAGTTCTTTTTGAAATATAATGGAACAATTTCATTCTCAAGCATAGAATAGATAGTGGCGGCATCAAGACGGTCCTGCTGAGCCTGATCTGTAAACGTACGTTTGTCAGTGAGTGCCCAACCTGCTTCTTCATCAAATTTATAACCCTCATACCACCAGCCATCGAGAACTGAGAAGTTGAGCACACCATTCATTTCTGCCTTTTCACCTGATGTGCCGGATGCCTCAAGAGGACGTGTGGGGGTATTCAACCAAATATCCACTCCGCTGACAAGACGCTTGGCTACTATCATGTTGTAGTCTTCAAGGAAGATAATCTTGCCAAGGAACTGAGGCATCTTTGATATCTCGACAATTCTCTTGATGAGTCCTTGACCGGCGCCATCTGCCGGGTGCGCCTTTCCTGAGAATATAAACTGAACAGGATATTTGTCATTGTTTACAATCTTGGCAAGACGGTCGAGGTCTGTAAAGAGAAGATGTGCTCGTTTGTATGTGGCGAAACGACGGGCGAATCCAATAATGAGTGCATTCGGATTGATTTTCTCGAGAATGCTTACCACTGCACCCGGATCGCCTTGGTTCTTAAGCCATTTTTCCTTGAAATCCTTCTTGACAAAGTTAATAAACTTGTTTTTGAGAGTCATTCTCATATTCCAGATTTCCTCATCGGGCACGTTGAAGATACCTTTCCAAGCCTCAGGATTGCTCTGGTCTTCAAACATCTTTTCGCCAAGGTGCTGCATATAGAATGATTTCCACTCTGAAGCCGCCCATGTTGGCATGTGAACGCCATTTGTCACATAACTTACATGGCTCTCCTCCGGTGCATAACCTTTCCATACACCTGCAAACATCTTCTTCGACACCTCGCCATGAAGCCAGCTTACACCGTTAGCTTCCTGGCAAGTATTGAGCGCAAATACACTCATCGAGAAACGTTCAGGTGTATCGGGATTTTCACGTCCCATATTAATGAGATCATTCCATGAAATGCCGAGTTTAGCGGGATATTCCCCGAGATATTTCCCAAGGAGACTCTCCTCGAAATAATCGTGACCGGCAGGAACCGGAGTATGAACAGTGTAAAGAGAGCTTGCTCGTACTACCTCAAGAGCCACGTTGAAAGGAAGACCATCTTTCTGTACATAGTCTACAAGACGCTGGAGGTTGAGAAGGGCTGCGTGACCCTCATTGGCATGATAAATGTCTGTATGGATACCGAGACGATTTAGCATATACATGCCGCCGATACCAAGAAGATACTCTTGCTTCATACGGTTTTCCCAGTCTCCTCCATATAGTTTATGAGTGATCGGGCGATCGTATTCAGAATTCATATCAAAATCGGTGTCAAGCAAATAGAGATTCATGCGTCCGACATTTACACGCCACACATGACAATATATGATGCGACCTGGGAATGGAACCTCAAGAATCATGGGTTGTCCGTCTTCTCCGAGCACTGCCTCGATAGGAAGCTGGTCGAAATTCTGTGGTTCATAATTTGCGATCTGCTGTCCATCCATAGATAGCGACTGGGCAAAGTATCCATAACGATAAAGGAAACCTACCGCAGTCATAGGCACACAGCTGTCAGAGGCCTGTTTGATATAGTCTCCGGCAAGAACACCAAGGCCGCCGGAATATATTTTTAGGCAGTTGCAAAGACCATACTCCATTGAGAAATAAGCCACGGAAGGGATATCATTTCTCATGGGTTTGCTCATATATTCTTTAAATTCTGCATAAGTGGCATTGATCTTCTCCATCATGCGCTCGTCTGCGAGCACCTCTTCAAGACGCTTAGAACTGATCTGCTGGAGAAGCATAACCGGGTTTTCTCCCACTTTACGCCAAAGATCGTGATCCAGTTCACGGAACAGATTCTTACCATCGCTGTTCCATACCCACCAGAGGTTTTTAGAAAGCTCCTCAAGGGGCTTCAATTCTTTAGGGAGCTGAGCGCTTACCGTGAGGCTGCGCCACACAGGCTCGTTAGTGTTGCTAACCTGAAGTTTCATATTAATATTTTTTACTGTTTTTACAAATTATTTTTGACGTGCATCCCTGTTGCATGAGGCAACCTTAAATGCCTTATAATATTCGGAAACAAAAAATTTCCAATCGGCTTTTCGAGACGTAGACAACGCTGCCTCCGACGCTGTGGTGCTTTCTTCTGTTGAAAAGCCGCAATATTTCAATAGTTGCTGTCCTATTTCTTGAGCTGCTAAATCATAGTTTGAATCTGTGCGGCTTACGACCTTGACGCCACAAGACAACAACGAATTATCATAATGAGATAATATCCATTGACCAAATCCGCTTTTATCTGTTGTTACAGTCGGTTTCCCGAAAGCTATACTTTCAAGCGGTGTGTATCCCCAAGGTTCATAATATGACGGAAATACTGTCATATCAAGTGCAGGCAGAATATCGTAGTAGCCAACATTGACAATCCCATCTTTACCATCAAGATAGCAAGGCACATAAATCACAGAGACATTACCCTTCAGTTTTCCTTCAGACTCAAGGTCCCGGATTCTGCATGCCACACTGTCTTGATCCTCATTGTTCAAGCGATGGGTCAAGAAATCTGGAGATTCCGTAATCTTATCATTGTTTTTAATCGCTTCAAGCAACTCAAGGGATGGAGACTTCACCCACGCAGGCACGAGAACCAAGGCAAGGACACTTTTAGAAGGATTCTGTTGTTCAAGTTTAACGAGAGAATCAAGAAATAAATCAAGTCCCTTGTTGCGATACTCATTTCTTCCTGATGTAGCTATCACAACCGTACTGTTGTCAAACTTCTTTCCTTTCAGACACTCTGCGATTGCAAACAATTTATCCCTGCCGGATTTTCTCAAAGATTGATACTGTCTTACAGAAGGCACAAAATCTGGTTCAAATCCATTTGGGGTTACCACTTGCGGACGGATGTCAAGCAACTGCGCACATTCATCGGCTGTGAGGTCACTTACTGCAGTGAAGCAATCAGCTTGATGAGCAGCGGTTTTCTCAAGGGAGTGCTTTGCCTCCATATTAAGTTCGCGAGCCATCTGGTCACCGTTATACCCGCTGAAATAATCATACAACGGCTTACCGTTTCCACAGATACTTCTGCCTATGCTTGTGGCATGAGTGGTAAACAACGTCGCAGCCTGCGGAAGAATCATCTTCAAATATAGCAATCCCATTGCGGTGGTCCACTCATTGAAATGCGACGTTACGTTCTTTCCATCAATTTTAAGATGTTCCGAGAGTGCCTTCATCACTATTGCAGATGCCACTGCAAACGCACAACCTTCGTGGTAATCTCCATAGGCATGCATTGAATCAACGCCATATAGCTCCCACATCTTACCAAAAATGCTGTTGAGATGTGGGTAAACTCCATCAAATTTCACAAGAACAACCAATGGAGATCCGGGGATGCTCCAACGTCCAACCCTGACTGATATGCCGTAGGGCAATTTCATTTTGGAAGATGCCTGCTTTAGAAGCGTCTTTCTTTCCACGAAATATGGGGAGGGGGTCTCTTCAGTCCAAACGTCAGGACCGATAAAAACTAATCTGTCGCCAAAATTTTCCTGGAGAACGCGGGCTTTAGTAGACAAGACGGTGTATATACCGCCTATTTTATTACACACTTCCCAACTGGTCTCAATAAGGAGATCGATATTGTCACGACATGACTGCATGTCTTTCTGCATAGTCTATTATTATCTTTTTTACCTAAGCAAATGGATGCCAGAATCACAGTGAAGCATTTTGCCAGCAGAACCACATCTTTAATATGGTTGTCTTAAAATTTTAAGATCCATTTGTCAATCTATGGGGATATTTACCCTCAGTTCGCTGCAAAATTACAAAAAATCACTGACATAACAAAATAATACGCCTACAAATCGCCAATAAAACAACCACCCTACTCTCAACCCTACTCTCTCCCTCCAACTATCAAAACCGCTTTGTGTTCGTTCCTTAGAAATTGTTTAAATTTATTTGTCGAAGGAATTGAGAGGATTTGTCGAGCAGATTTTTGACTATTTTTTTGACTATTAATGCGTGCCCTTATTTTCAAAAAAGGATATCATCACACCCATTCTGATTCGAATCAGAATGGGTGTGATGATATCCTTTTTTGAAAATTAAACGATTTTAAATTTTCAAGCCTTTTTAAAACGGCAAATCTTCGTCACTTGAAGCAGGTGCCGGTGAGAACGATGGCTGCTGAACGGGAGCACCGAAACCGGGGGCGGCTGCCGGCTGCGGATAGCCTCCCTGAGGAGCGGCTCCATATGCGGGAGCAGGTTCGCCATATGCGGGGGCTGGATTATTAGCTGCATATTCTCGTGCCTGATAGACATTCACATCTGTGTACCATCTGCCGTTGAATTCCCGGCTCTCAAGATCGAAGGAGAGGATATAATCCTTACCCTGTTCAAGACGGATGGTGTCTACACGGTCTCCAAAAATATGAAATTTCACCTTGCGTGGATAAGAGCCGAATGTCTCGAGCACCAACTCTCTTTTTTTCCAGGGGTTACCTGCTTTAGATGTTCCTGACTGAATGCCGAGGTCCTGGATAATTCTTCCTTCAATTTCCATAATGAATTCTATATTGTTATTGCGGTTTCAATAATATATCTTTGGTAATTTAAGAGAATGTTTGGATTTGACTTATGTTAAGATTTAGAGAGGATTTTCGAGTAAATTTTGAGTTTGAGAGATGTCGTTATGGGGTTCCATAATAACAGAACGAAAGCTCAAAATTGACCGAAAAGGTCTTTAAAGATTTCATAAAGTTAAATTCAAACATTCTCCAAGTTTCGCAAGCTCAATTAAGGCTCGGAAGTTAAGAGACTGAAGGTCTATATTTATCATAATCTCTAAGGTGGCAGGATATCTTTCCACAATTGGAGATTGACCTTTTAACCTATAACCTCATAACCCTCAATTTTCGCTCGAGAAAGTTGAATCAGGTAATTCTCTGATGTTAACTCAGACTGCGAAATTACAATTTTAACTCCGATTGTGCAAATTTTAAATCATCTGTTTCCTCCTCAGGTTAAAATATAATCTTATCCCTTTTCAAGAAATATTCGAAATGACGACTCATCAAGACGTAGGCTTTTTCTCTATTCTTCGGGGAGCATGCGTGTTTATTATAAGAGGCACTGTTTCAATCGTCACATTGCTCGTGTCAAGACCAAGCGCCTTTTCATCTGCCAAAGACAATTTCCTCATCAAAGAATGAAGTCCCATCAACATTGCAGCCTTCTTTCCACATTGACTTGAAGCTGAAAATATTCTATGAATCAATATGAATTTAAAATTTCCTGCCATTGCTCTTTTTCGCAAAGATGGCACTTTGCTCGTCAGATCAAGTTTCCCTTCTTCGACAAGATCTTCCACAATCTGGCGCAGATAGAGTGTAAGACGCGGTTCCACTCGAAATCCTATTCTCATGTGCACTTCGTAGATGGTGTCGGGCACAAGGATATCTACGTCATATTCCAAAGTGTCGGGATCATCTGTAAATTCTGGATTTATGATCCAATAATGGTCTGCGCGTTTAGGATCTTTATTTAGTATAGAATATATCAATTTGCTTTCAACCTCTCCCCTCACTTTACTTTTGCTCAGATAGACCACATTAGATGCATAACGAGGAATTTCCTCTTCTCCTTTCAATTCTGCCATCACATCTAAATATTCCGACAATTTTCTATATTCAATAAACGAACGACGCAAATTTGTTGCGTTTCTCCATACAATCATTGAAAACGCAACTATTCCTGCTATCATCAATGTAAACCATCCGCCATTCATAAATTTACTCGCATTGGCAAGAAAAAATAATCCTTCTACCGCTGCATAAAAGATAAGAAAAACTCCACATATCCATTTTGAAACGTTTTTATGGCTTAAATAATATGCAAGCAATACGGTAGTCATAATCATGGTGACTGTTATCGCGAGTCCATAGGCTGCCTCCATTGCGGATGATGTCTTAAATAATAATACGGTCAACAGGCAACCAAACAATAAAGTCCAATTGACAGCAGGGATATAGAGTTGCCCTTTTTCATCGGAAGGATATTTCACTTTCAACCTCGGAAAGAAATTCAGACTTATCGCTTCGCTGAAAATGGTGAAAGAACCGCTTAAAAGAGCTTGACTGGCAATTATCGCCGCTCCTGTAGACAATATCACTGCAGGCACTATCCAACCTTGCGGCATTATTCCATAAAATGGATTGATGTTCAATGCGGCATCCCTGCCTGACCATATGATCCACGCACCCTGTCCGAGATAATTCAATATCAACATGATTTTGACGAATATCCAACTCACGGAAATGTTAATTCTGCCACAATGTCCGAGATCCGAATAAAGCGCCTCTGCTCCGGTTGTGCAAAGGAACACGGCTCCAAGAACTAAAAACCAACCCGGATAATCTATCAACAGACGAACAGCATACCAAGGGTTGAACGCTTTTAGGATTGCTACATGCAAGCCTATGTTCAAAGATCCCATCACTCCGAGGAATAGAAACCATATAAGCATAAAGGGACCGAAAAATTTACCAATCTTTCCTGTGCCTGCCTGTTGCATCATGAATATTCCTAAAATAATGACGACAACAATCGGGACAACCGGAACTCCTTCATGCACTATTGACAATCCCTCAATCGCAGAAGTCACTGTGATTGCCGGTGTGATCACCCCATCTGCTATCAGTGTGGATGCCCCGACCACCGCTATCAGGTATAACCATTTCCGAGGGGATGATTTCAATAATGAAAAAAGTGAAAGAATGCCCCCTTCCCCTTTATTGTCCGCCCGCAAGGCGATGACTACATATTTAAGGGTGGTCTGAAGAGTCAAGGTCCATATCACACATGAAACAGCTCCTATGATATATAAATCGTCATAGTTTGAGTTAACTCCGACAATAGCTTTCATGACATAGAGTGGCGAAGTCCCGATATCTCCAAACACTATACCCATGGTCACAAGCAGACCCATGGCTGTCAGTTTACGAATATCTGATTTCATAGTTTATAGCGTTTTGTTTTACCGATGTATAACGTCAGACTAAGATTTTGAGTTCATTCCTCCGTCTGATAGGTTTTGTTGCACCTGAACTTATCCTATAAACAACTTAGACCCCATTCCCCAATATTTGTTAACGCTGGGGCCGCAGGTCTCTGAGCGATTTTTGTCTTGTGATGAAGGAGCGT
>CAMTMX010000068.1 GCA_947073495.1 uncultured Porphyromonadaceae bacterium | reverse complement strand
TCCTTCATCAAAAGACAAAAATCGCTCAGAGACCTGCGGCCCCAGCGTTAACAAATATTGGGGAATGGGGTCTAAATGTGCATATGATTGGCTTATAGTGTGAGCAAGATATGAAGTCGTGAAGATGGAATTATGGGGTTCCTAACGACTGATGAACGGCTTTATAGATTGCCGCGATATATGCCTGGCATTTGTTCATTTATTTTCGTAGGTACTTAATAAATTAAAAGCTAATATGCAACTAATAAATGCTCAATCAACACACAATAAGACAGGAGGGACGATTAAACAAATGTTAAGTAACATTGTTATAATTCCAAAATGATCTTCATATGGTCATTTAAAATAGTAACATCTAATAGATTTACCCATGCATTTTACCCCAAAAGAACAAGACAAGCTAACTCTGCTTATGGTAGGACTCATTGCGGAGAGAAGACTTAAGAAAGGTCTTAAGCTTAATTATCCTGAATCGGTTGCATATATCACAAGTGCAGCTCTTGAAGGAGCACGTGAAGGAAAGACAGTGGAAGAGGTCATGCACGATGCCGCCAATGTGCTTACTAAAGACCAAGTGATGGAGGGGGTTGCAGACATGATCACTTTGCTTCAAGTTGAAGCAGTCTTCACAGATGGCAGCCGACTCGTCAGCATTCATCATCCAATCAAATAAATTCGCTCATTTTATCAGTAACCCAACTACATAACTAATAGTGAGTACTAAATCTGAACCAATTTATTTCCCTATTTTTAATCCTTTATAACAAGACTATGGACCAAGCAAATAACACCTCCGGCTATACCACTCCCAATGGAGTATTCTCAGGAACGCCGGATATTGCATATCCCAACACACCTGGATATACGCCATCAGCTCCAGTACCGGTTGGTGGAGTCATCCTCAAGGATGAACCAATAGAATATAATGTAAACAGACGCACAATCAAACTTACAGTAAGAAATACAGGTGACCGTCCAGTGCAAATCGGCAGTCATTTCCATTTCTTTGAAGTGAACCGCTATATGGAATTTGATCGTCCTAAAGCATTTGGTTATCACTTGAACATTCCCGCAACTACGGCAATCAGATTCGAGCCGGGTGAAGAAAAGGAAGTTGAACTCGTCAAATATGCCGGAAAACTCAGAGTAATCGGCTTCAACGATCTGGTAAACGGATATGTGGGCTGTGAAGATTCACCGACTTTCTACCCTAAGAATACGGAGGCTGTTCGCCGTATGAAAGAATACGGCTTCAAATCTGAATCTGAAGATCAAGAAGAAGCAGAATTTACTAATAACATTAAATCTTAAAAGACCACTCCGGATATGGCAACTATATCAAGAAAAGAATATAATAATCTTTTTGGCCCCACTGTGGGCGATAAGATTCGTCTCGGCAACACCGATCTTTATGTCGAGATTGAGAAAGATTTGAGAACATATGGCGATGAAGTGGTCTATGGCGGAGGCAAGACCTTACGCGATGGAATGGGACTTGCTAACGAATGTACAGAAAATGCCGGCAGCCTTGACCTTGTAATCACAAACGTCACAATTCTTGATCCTCTTTTAGGGGTCATCAAGGCTGACGTCGGAGTGAAAGACGGCAAGATTGCCGGTATCGGGAAAGCAGGTAATCCGAATGTAATGGAAGGAGTGTCGCCGGACCTTGTCACAGGACCATCAACCGATGCTATTTCAGGCGAACATATGATTCTGACAGCAGCAGGCATTGACGGCCATGTGCATTTCTGCTCACCGCAACAGGCGATAAACTGTCTTTCCAACGGTATCACGACACTTATCGGGGGTGGTGTAGGTCCAACGGACGGCACGAATGGCACCACTATCACATCAGGGAAATGGAACATGCAGGAGATGCTCAAATCTGCTGAAGGTCTTCCAATAAACGTCGGATTTCTCGGAAAGGGAAATATCACAGGACATATTAACCTGACAGACCAACTGATAGCCGGTGCATGCGGTTTCAAGATCCATGAGGACTGGGGCTCCACTCCTGCAGCTATAAGAAGCTGTATGGAAGTGGCAGACAAATATGATGTTCAGGTTGCCATTCACACTGACACGCTGAATGAAAGCGGATACGTGGAAGACACTATCGCAGCCATCGATGGCAGAACAATCCATACATATCACACTGAAGGTGCCGGAGGCGGCCATGCACCCGACCTATTGAAAGTGGCATCGATGCCTAATGTGCTTCCGTCATCAACAAACCCGACTGTGCCATTCGGTATAAATTCCCAGGCAGAACTGTTTGATATGATCATGGTATGTCATAACCTCAATCCTACAATCCCATCCGATGTGGCATTTGCAGAAAGCCGTGTACGACCTGAAACGCAATCTGCTGAAAACATCTTCCATGATCTCGGAATCATCTCTATGGTAACTTCAGATTCCCAGGCGATGGGACGAGTAGGGGAATCATTCATGCGTACATTCCAGATGGCATCATATATGAAGCAGGCAAGAGGCAAACTTAAAGAAGATGCAGAAGGGAACGATAATTTCCGTGTGCTCAGATATCTTGCCCAAATCACTCTGAATCCAGCCATCACATACGGCATCAGTGACGTACTTGGCTCTATCGCAAAAGGGAAAATGGCAGACCTCGTACTTTGGGAACCGGCATTTTTTGGAGTCAAACCACAACTTGTCATCAAAGGAGGCATTATCAACTGGGCAAACATGGGAGATCCAAACTCGTCACTTGTCACACCTCAGCCAAAAATCATGCGCCCGATGTTTGGTGCAGAAGGACAAGCCCTACAAAATACGCGTATGAGTTTCGTTTCTAAGGCAGCATATGACAATGGCATCAAGGAGAAGCTGGGGCTTGAGTCGATTATTTATCCTGTTCACGGCGTACGCCAGCTATCCAAGGCAGATATGGTTCGCAACACCGCTACTCCACATATTGAAGTTAATCCCGAAACATTTGAAGTGACCGTCGACGGATATAAAGCCTATGTTGCGCCAGCCAAAGAACTTCCTTTGGCACAACTCTATTGGTTTAGCTAATGAGGATTAATATTGGAAACTGTTTAAAATTTATATAAATAAATTATTTTCTTAATCATGTGGTGGGGAGATTCCCTATGGCGTCTCCCCGCCATTTCACTATAAACCAGACAATGAAAATTTATACTTCAATAATCGGCAATATGAATCATTCAGACGAATGGCGAGAAAGACTCAAGGATGCCGAAATAGATTATATATTTCTTGATCAGTGGACAGCTCAAAAATCCCGATTCTTAGGTAAGGGTGTCAGTGGGGAGGAATATCCTATCGCTCTTGCCCGTCATTCTCAAATTGTGGACGGAGATATTATAGAATTCGATCCGGGCACAAAGAAGGCTGCTGTACTAAGAATTGAACTTAGCCCCGTTCTTGTAATAGATCTTGATGGATTGGCGGATAGAGATCCTCAGACTATTATCAGGATATCGGTAGAACTTGGACATGCAATCGGCAATCAACACTGGCCCGCGGTTGTTAAAGAGACCAAAGTATATGTTCCACTGACAGTAGACAAAAAGGTGATGGAATCTGTAATGGAAACTCATCATATCGAAGGAATTTCTTATAAGTTTCAAAAGGGCATAGACATAATTCCCTATCTTGCCCCTCATGAGATCCGACGTCTTTTCGGGGGTGCCGGTCAGGAAAGTCATTCCCATGAACATGACCATGGACATGTAATTCACTATCATGATGCCGAAGGACATCTACATAAAGAATGTTGCGAACGTCATCATGACGATAAACATCATCACCATCACGACCACGGATGTAAATCAAAAGAATAATTATGAGCGACAACTCCGGCATAGCCAAGATAATGAGATTGTTGCAATTCACGGATTCCACTTTTCCTGTAGGCACTTTCTCATTCTCCAATGGTCTCGAAACCGCATCGTTTGAAGGGATTGTGACAAATGCATCGACACTTGAAGAATTTGCACGTTCCCAGGCACGACAGGCTGCTTTCAGCGACGGGATAGTGGCATTACTCACTCACCGTGCATTTTTACAAGGAGATTATGACACATGTAAAGAATGTGACAAATATCTCATGATGTTCAAGATGAATGCTGAGGCACGTCTGATGATAACCAGAATGGGTAAAAAATTAGCTGAGTTAGGGGAGAAACTGTTTGATGATCCAATTGTAAAACAATGGCTCGACGATATAAAGGCAGAGAAAACTCCGGGCACATACCCTGTAGCACAAGGCATGATATTTGCAAAGGCTGGGATAGGGGAGAAAGAACTCTTTTGCTCCCATCAGTACGGAATTGTAAATATGGTTTTGAGTGCGGCTTTAAGATGCGTGAGGGTGTCGCACTATGATACTCAATTGATATTGGAAAAGATGTCAAATGAGGTTGAAAGTCTCTATGAAGAAACAGCAAATATGAAACTTCAGGATATGAACGCATTTTATCCGGAACTCGATATACTCGCGTCTCTTCATGAAAAAGGAAATATGCGCATGTTTATGAACTAAGCTTAATCCATACTCTCTCTTTTAGGTTGAAGCTAATTTAAAATCAAATTCTCTAATCAACTTGTAAATAACTATGTCAAATACTTGTAGAATTGGAATCGGCGGACCTGTAGGTTCCGGGAAAACAGCCTTGATTGAGGCAATAACTCCACGCCTTCTTGAATTGGGGCAGAAAGTTCTTATCATCACAAATGATATAGTAACCACTGAAGATGCAAAGCACGTAAGAAAAACGCTCAAGGGAATTCTTCTTGAAGATAAAATAATAGGTGTGGAGACCGGAGCATGTCCTCATACAGCGGTAAGGGAAGATCCTTCAATGAATATAGCTGCCGTCGAAGAGATGGAGACCAAATTCCCTGATACCGACATTGTCCTTATCGAAAGCGGCGGCGATAATCTCACCTTGACGTTCTCCCCGGCACTCGTGGATTTTTTCATTTACGTTATAGACGTTGCGGCAGGAGACAAAATCCCACGGAAAGATGGTCCCGGCATATCGCAAAGCGACATTCTTGTCATTAACAAGACTGACTTGGCACCATACGTCCATGCTGACCTGGGAGTCATGGATCATGACTCAAAACTTATGAGACCTGGCAAACCTTTTGTCTTTACTAATTGTATGACAGGAGAGGGGATCGATAAATTAGTCGACCTTATATTTAAAATGGTTTTGTTTGATAAAACAGATAATAAAGAATCCTGATGAAAGCACAAATTAAAGAGAAGACAGCTGCACCAGAAGTCGATTTCTCGACAGCACGGGAAATGGCACGGTATCTGACCGAGCCGGAAGCAATGTATGTCGGAGCACCCGGTAAACACGGCTATCTTCGACTTGGATTTGAGCTTGACAAGGATGGGAAAAGTATCCTTCGGGATCTTGACCGTCGACATCCCCTGATTGTGCAGCAAGAGCTATATTTCGACGAGGAGATGCCAGAAATGCCGTGTGTATATATCTTATCCTCCGGAGGTCCTAATGTCGACGGAGATCGCTATCAACAAGACATTACGGTTAAAAGAGACGCATTTGCGCATGTAGCAACCGGAGCCGCCACCAAATTGGCGGAAATGAGATTTAACTATTCCGGTCTTATTCAAAATATCGTTCTCGAAGATAACGCATATCTTGAGTTTATTCCAGAACCGATTATTCCTTGTAGACATACACGTTTTATTTCAGACACCAGATTATGTGTGGCTGAAAGTGCCACAGTTGTATATTCGGAAATATTCATGGGAGGAAGGAAATATTATGGGGAAGGGGAATTGTTTGAATATGATATTTTATCTGTCTGCAGCCATGGAGAAAGACCAGACGGCGCTCAATTATTTAGAGAAAAGTTTGTAATCGATCCCCAATTAGAACATCCCAGAAGTCTGGGAATCATGGGTAAATTTGATGTATTTGCCAACGTGATTGTAATGACTCCTTCTGATAAAGCCGACGAAATATATGAGAATACTCAAGCTTTTATAGATAAAAGGGAAATGCTTGCTGCGGGAATAACAAAACTTCCTGCAAACTCCGGTCTGTTATATAAAGTGTTAGGTAAAGAGCCGGGACCGGTTAAAAAGATGGTGCGCGAATTTGCAAGCAATGTAAGACAGACTGTAAAAGGGAAACCAATTCCACCTGAATTCCCCTGGAGATAATTATCTCAAAAAAAATATAGCAAAATGGATTGCATCACAACAGTAAGAGTGATGCAATCCGTTTAAGTTTTATTTTTGACAATCTATTTACACATTATATCATGACTTTAACATCTATAAATAATTCAATGGTAAAGTCGTAATTTGAAGATATATTCATACAGACGACCTCAAATAGATTTATAACATCATTGAAAAATTCATAGAAAATAGTAATTTTGTGATATGGAAATAGTAAAATGCAATGAGAAGGATTATGAGACACTCGCCGAAATATGGGAACGTTCAGTAAAGGCAACTCATGATTTTTTGAAAGAAGAAGACTTCAAGGAAATAAAACGGGCACTTATACCATATTATTTCCCGAATGTAGACCTCTACGCTATTGCCGACAATGGTGTCTATGTCGGATTTTTAGGATTAAGTACAGGTATGATAGAAATGCTATTCATAGATAATGACTGCAGAAATCAAGGTTATGGATCAGCCCTTATAAATTTTGCAAAGCGAAGATCAGCGACTAAGGTAGATGTAAACGAACAGAACATATCCGCTTTGAATTTCTATATAGCGAATGGATTTCATGTAATCGATAAAGACGAAACAGATCCAGACGGACGCGCATACCCTATACTACATTTATCCTTATAAATCGATTGTTACTTGTCAGATAAACTTACTTCATAAGAGAGCCAAACTAAGATAGGGTAGAGTATTTTCTATTCCAGAAGCAATTCAGGATAGTACAAATAAATCGGCATCATTCCATGCAGGAAATTTTTCCCTAAAATAGTCAAGCTTGTCTCTCTGAAGCACGGCATAAAAAATATCATTGTCAGGAAGCCGGACAGTAATATCTTTTCCTTTAAAATCTATAGCGATAGTACTACCATCATATTCAAATTCTTTTTTATCTTTACCTTTACAATCCACTCCACAGACGTATGCCTGATTTTCTATTGCTCTTGCATAAAGAAGTTTATTCCATGCATCGACTCGCGTCGCAGGCCAATTTGCCACAGCTATCAGCAAATCGTAGCCATTATTTACATTGCGACACCACACCGGGAACCGGATATCATAGCAAATTATCAGAGCAATATTCCATCCACGATATCTAACTATGAGTTTTTGGTTGCCAGATGAAAACACCTTGTCTTCCTGCGCCATCGTAAACAAATGATGCTTGTCATAAAAATATTCATCACCGGATGGTTCGATAAAAAAACCACGATTATAGAGCAGTCCTCCGGAGTCAGCTATATAACTTCCGGTTATCGCCACATTATGTTTATGTGCAAGATAGTGAATAAACCGTAGAGTCTCATCCGAATTTTTCTCAGCAAATGATCTGACGCGTTCTTTGTCTTCTCCTGATGGGAAACCGGTAGAAAAGGTCTCAGGCAAAATTACTAAATCGGTTTCCGGATGTAAGAGTGAAAGTTTCTCTTCAACTGATTTCAGATTTGCTTCCTTTTCTTCCCATTTTATTTCCAATGGAAGCATAGCGATTTTGAGATTGTTGGAGTACACGTTATTATGCTTTGAATTTTTCAGGATACAATGCGCCTTCACCGCGAGATGAATAATAGTTGCGGACAAATCTCATATCTTCCGCTACATTCCCCTTGGGTATATACTCATCTTTTATTATAATCTCTTTATGTTTATAGTCAATATAGCCAAGTTGAACGGGTACTTTTGCGCCATAAGCTATATAAAGGAAACCGGTGTGCCACTTGTCGGTAAGACTCCTGGTGCCTTCCGGAGTAACAGCCAAATTCATATAACTGAGGTTAGCAAACATTCTGATCACCTGGTCAGTAAGAGATTCACCATGTTTCTTTCTGGGTACAGGAATACCACCAAGCGCTTTAAGCAAATATTTGAGAGGGAAGAAAAACCAAAACTCCTTCATAAGGAAATTAGCTTCTCTTCCCAACGACTTATAAGCGAAAAGACCAAGAATGAAATCCCAATTGGATGTGTGAGGAGCAACACATATCACGCATTTGTCACGGCGGGGAGCGGTTATGTCAACGTTCCATCCGGCTATTCGTAATATTTCTTTCCAAAGATTCATCTTGTCTTATATTTGACTTACTCAGCTACAGCTTTTTTATATTCGTCTTTCACATTTTGAGGAATGGCTGCATTGAAAATCTTAAGAGCAGCATCAAGCTGGGTTGTGAAATCATCACTGATTTTAACAAAAAGCTTTTTGTCAAACTCTTTTTTTGCCTTAGAATATTCTTTCAGATTTTCAAATGCCTTCACACCCTTATCGAATGTGACATTTGCATTGCTGCGGGCAGCCCCTACTGCACCAAGCACTTGTTCGATAGCTTTGATGATTGCTTCTTTGTCAGCACCTTCTACATTATAATATGTAGACATCATTGCTTCACATGCAGAAGCGCCAATTGCCTCGACATATTTTTTAAATTCACGTTTATTTGCCATATCTTTTGAAAATTAAAAGGTCTTTTATTATTATAACTTAATAACACCTGTTTTATTGAAAAATATTATCATGGATAATATTTTTATCAATTTTCAGTCTCGTCTTTCCTTTCTTGCAGCATCAATCCTCAACAATATAAACAGCAATATTGTGAATCCCCACAATGCAGATCCTCCATAACTGAAAAATGGTAATGGGATACCGATAACCGGACACAAACCTATAACCATCCCTATATTGATACACAAGTGGAAAATTAGAAACGAAACGACACTATATGCATAGACTCTGCCAAATGCTGTTCGCTGCCTTTCCGCAATATGTATCAATCTTAATATAAATGCCAAGAATACTGTAAGAACGACTGTAGAACCTATAAATCCCTCCTCCTCTCCAATTGTACAGAAAATAAAATCTGTATGCTGCTCGGGAACATATTTTAATTTGGTTTGTGTGCCATTCAAGAAACCTTTTCCTGTAACACCTCCGGATCCTATGGCTATTTTGGATTGATTAACATTGTATCCAGCTCCACGTAGATCTTCTTCAATGCCCAATGCCACTTTAATTCGGGTCTGCTGGTGAGGTTCGAGAACATTTCCAAAAACATAATTCACAGAAAAAAGGAAAAGTACTGAAACGAGCGCAAAGACGACTGTAATTAGAAATTTTTCTATTCTATGATGAAACATGGCAAGAAGAGTATACGCCATGGCCAACCCTAAAATAGAACAGAAGAAAATTGTGCCATTAATGTTTACACCACATGCAGACAAGACACCTACAATTATCCCGGAAGCCAGGAATCCAATTATTACATTTCTTGCTATAATAAAATCTTTGCAATAAAATACCAACATCAAAGAATAAATCAGTGTGATGATTACAAACACTGAAAATTCTCCAATAGGAATATCAAGCACTAAAGGATCGGCAAACTTTACAGCAACTACAAAATATAAAATTGCACAAAATACTGAAAACAATACCAACCCGCTCATACCTTCCCTGTAAAGAACAAATATCAGGGAAAAATACACCAATGCGCTGCCCGTCTCGCGTTGTAATAAAATTAGACAAATAGGAAGGAATATGATGATCAACGCCCTAAAATAATTACTTATTTTGGCATTCAACGAGAAATTATAGGAATTAAACAGCTTGGCAAGAGCCAATGCTGTAGCGAATTTTCCAAATTCTGCAGGTTGCAGACTTACAGGTCCGAATACAAGCCATGACCTCGAGCCTTTGATGTCAGGAGCAAGGAATATCGTCGCAATCAAAATTAATATGACTGCACCATATATAGGATATGCGTATGCCTCATATAGTCGCGAATCAAGCAACAATATTATGAAACCTATAATCAACGAGAGCCCGATCCATAAAAATTGCTTACCTGAAAATTCTGCAAAGTCAAACATACTTGCATTATCAAAATCATAGCTCGCTGCGTAAATACTCACTGCTCCTGCAGAGACAAGCAAGATATACATTATTATCGTGATCCAATCAAGAGAACGGAACACAGATATATTGGCTTCAGTGTTTCTTGACTCCACTATTAATTATCGTATTAGAGTTCAACATCCTTTCTTCAAGACCCTTGCGGGCATCTGAAATATTACCTGTCAGATATTTTTCCATCATCAGACTTCCTATAGGCACTCCGAACGTGGCACCAAAACCAGCATTTTCCACATAGACAGCTATAGCTATCTTGGGATCATGATAAGGGGCAAAGCCCATAAATGCGGAATGGTCTTTGCCATGAGGATTTTGAGCAGTTCCGGTTTTCCCACATACTTCAATTCCGGGTAAAGCTGCCCCGCGACAAGTTCCACCTAACACCGCCATTCTCATACCTTCTGCAATCACCTCATAATATTCTTTCTTAATATTTGGTGCGTGCTTCTCCTGATATTTGGCATCTATCACTGTGTCGGCGACCGACTTTACGACATGAGGGATATAATAATGCCCTCGATTAGCAATTGTTGCGCAAAGATTAGCAATTTGCAAGGGGGTCGCAAGCACTTCCCCCTGACCGATGGATACTGAAATAATAGAATTGGCGCTCCAGCGCGGGCCTCTGAAAGATTTTGAATAAAATTCAGAATTTGGAATAAAACCTCTGCTTTCTGACGGAAGATCCACACCTAATTTATAACCATATCCCATCTCAACAAGATAATTTTTCCAAATTTCAAATTGGTCGTAAGCCTTTGTCCCGCGCTTATCGATCATATTCTTAAAACCCCAACAAAAATATGCATTGCAGGATGTCTGTAAAGCCGGTTTCAATGCAATAGGGGAACCGTGCCCATGACATCCAACTCTAATCTTGTTTATGTAACCATGATAGCAAGGATACTGAGTAGAGGTAGTGACAACTCCCTCCTGAAGGAAAATAAGACCTTGTGTTGGTTTGAAAGTAGACCCAGGAGGATAGGCACCCTGCAAAGCGCGATCATATAATGGCTTATATGGATCCCTAACAAGTTCAGCATAATGCTTACCCCTCTCTTTCCCGACAAGAAGAGAAGGATCGTAGTTTGGAGAGGTTACTAGAGCAAGTATTTCTCCGGTAGAAGGTTCTATCGCAACAATCGCACCGATCTTATTTTGCATAAGTTGCTCGCCATAAGTCTGCAACTCCATATCAATGGAAAGCTTTAAATTTCTTCCTGAAACCGGAGCAATATCATGTTTACCATTTTCATACTTACCCTTGATTCTTCCATAAGCATCCTTCATAAGGATCTCAAATCCCTTCTTTCCTCGCAACTGCTTTTCATAACTTTTTTCTATACCAAGATCTCCGGTATAATCTCCTGATCTATAATAACGGTCAGCCTCCACATCAGCGGCGGATACCTCTCTGATATTGCCCAATATATTTGAAGCCGCGGCATAATTATATTGTCTTACAGTTCGCGTCTGTATGAAAAATCCGGGAAAAAGATAAAGTTTTTCCTGAAGTCTGCCGTAATCTTCTTGAGACAGATGTGAAATTAGTTTTTGGGGAGTATATGCGGAATACCCGGGATTCTTCTTTGGGTTTTTCATTTCTGTCCATTTCTCAAGCAACTGTTCTTTTGTAATGTTTAAGACATTACATAAAGAGAGCGTATCAAAATTTCCTACATCTTTAGGGATAATCATAACATCGTAGGCAGGCTGATTAAACACTACCAATCGTTCTTCCCGATCGTAAACAAGTCCCCTCGCAGGATATATAACCCTGCGTAGAAATGCATTGCTGTCAGCATTTTCCTTATATTTGTCTTCACTTACCTGAAGGCTAAAAAGCCGGAAGATATAAATGACGACTATAAGGCAGATAAAACCTCCGATCACATACCTGCGTTTGGCTAACTTATAGTCTTTTCTCACGATTTCCTTATTATTAAGCTGTCAATAGCAAGCAACATTATAAATGTGAGCAAGCAACTTGATGCAGCCAATATTATAATCTCTTTTACGTTGGCAAAATTAAAATATTCAATGGTAAAAACCATTAGACAATAAAGGCCCACCGACGTTACAAGATATTTACAATATACTCCCACTCCTAAAGAAGAGATTGAAGGAGTCAGGTATTTTGTCTTGTCATCTTTAGGGACATAGGCATAATATATAGGACGCTTCATCGCAGCAAGCAATGTGCAGGCGAGTGCGTTAACACCGAGAGTGTCTGCAAAAATATCGACACTTAAGCCCATGATAAAAGCAAGCGTAAACAAAATCCCGTTCCCTAATGAGATCGGCAGCCGAATAATGAAATAGATAAAAATAATCGGCACTGCAACATTGAATATAGCTATATGATTACAAATTAGAACCTGAGCCAGCAACATTACAATAAAAAGCAATGCAAATTTTATTATTTCTTTATTCATCTTTATGTCCAGAATTTATTTATCCGGTTTAAAATCATAATTTTGAAGGGAATCAAGTTCCGCCTTATATTCATCCATTATTACACGAACCGTACTCAGAGCTCTGAAATCAGAAGTAAGACGTACCTTCAACTCAAAAAAATTGTCATCAGAGCCCTTAACCCTGTTCATTATTATTCCAACTGGTATTTCAGAGGGGAAAGTAGTCGAATATCCACTCGTCACAATTGTGTCGCCAGCGCAAAACTTAGCATGTCTTGGCACCTCTTCAACATAGGCTATCCATGGATCACCGCCTTTCCATGCAAGCGAACCAATAAATTGAGTGCCTTTTATTTTGACGGAGAAGTGCTGAGTCTCATTTAGCAACGATATAATCCGAGAAGTATGCCTACCGGTTACATTTACAATACCAACAATTCCGTTCTGATCCACAACTCCCATTCCTCTCCTGACACCATCGGCTTCGCCTTTATTGATAGAAAAATAATTACGGGGATGTCTTACACTATTATTGATAACAGTTGCAGAAATGTATTTAAAACGCTCTTCGTAATTCTTATTTTTCACTGTGTCAGAGAGGATTGTCTGATATTCCGCAATCTGATGCCTCAAATTTAAAACCTCATTCTCAAGCATGGCATTGCTTGCCTGAAGGCTTTCATTGATACTCCTCAAATGAAAATATCCGGTTATTTCTGACGATGTGCTATTTACAGCACTTGACACGGCATTTGCAGAACTAAGATAAACTGAATGGTGATATGAATTATGACTGAAAAGCAGAACAAAACTCAACAGCACATAGAACGCGAAAAGGAACCATGTGCCATATCGGATTATAAAATTCAGAAGATTTCTCACCTGATAATCAAATTACGTGTAAAAGCCGCCCCCTAATTGAAGGGGGCAGCATATGTTTCCTTTTTCTTAACAAAGAATTCGGAATAAAGTTTTAACGAATCAAGAATGAGAACCTGTTAATATTCTTAAGAGCCACACCTGTGCCTTTCGCAACAGCGTGTAAAGGATCCTCTGCTATCTTGAATTCTATTCTTATCTTGTCTGTAAGTCGTTTTGCTAAACCTTTAAGCAATGCGCCTCCACCTGCAAGATATATGCCATTTTTTACAATATCTGCATACAATTCCGGCGGCGTCTCTTCGAGTGCGGCCAAAATTGCAGTCTCCATTCGAGAGATAGACTTATCTATGCAATGAGAAATCTCTTCGTAAGTCACCGGCACTTCCATAGGGAGGGCAGACATCCTGTTAGGGCCACGGACGATGTAGGGCTCCGGTGGATTATCAAGCACGGGCAGGGCAGACCCTACATTAATTTTTATTTGTTCAGCCATTGTCGCTCCGACCTTGAGATTATGGACTCTGCCCATATGTTCCTGTATGTCCATAGTGAGATCATTACCCGCAAGACGGATACTCTTGTTGCTGACAATGCCTCCAAGAGAGATCACTGCAATTTCTGTGCTACCGCCACCTATGTCAACAATCATATTGCCCTCGGGAGCTTCAACATCCAGACCTATTCCAAGGGCCGCAGCCATAGGTTCATAAATCATATATACATCTCTTCCGCCTGCATGTTCCGAAGAATCACGCACAGCACGGATTTCAACCTCAGTTGATCCTGAAGGTATACACACAACCATACGTAGAGAAGGTGAAAACCAACGACGTTTTGAGCTCACCATCTTAACCATGCCGCGAATCATCTGTTCTGCGGCATTAAAATCTGCAATCACACCATCTCTCAGAGGGCGGATTGTCCTGATTCCCGGAGGTTCCTTCCCTTCCATCAGGTGTGCAGGCGTCCCTACAGCAAGCAGTTTATCAGTCTTATTCTCGATGGCGACAACCGAAGGCTCGTCAACGACAATTTTATCATTATGAATAATAATGGAGTTGGCTGTGCCCAAGTCCATTGCAATTTCTTGCGTAAATGAAAAGAGTCCCATATCTATGTTTTTATATGTTTAGGGAATAAAACAGCCCATAAAATAAAGACCATTTTAGGGAGAGTAGTAAAACCAAATGCAAAGTTAATCAAAAAAAATAATGTGTTGAAATAAAATCATACTTCAAAAACAAAAAAATGTAAAAATGGCACTTCTCAAACGAAAAGTGCCATTTTTACATTTATATATCCGAATCAATTAAATAATCCTATAGATTAATTGTTGAAATAAGTTTCGAGTGCATAATTGATGCTTTCAAGCACATTTTGGACATCAGAATCATCAGGCTGCATTGACTGAGCCTTTTCAGCAATCTGTTTTGCTGCCTCGAAATAATTAGTTTTGATTTCCTGACGTGCTGCTGTCGTTTCGGGAGATGACCCTTCAAGCTCGTTCCATTTTGAGGTGCCCACACGGAAAATCTTCTTGCTGGCGTTCTTAAGAGTCTCAAAGTCTACATCCGGAAGAGATGCTGCCTTGCGATAGTCAGCCTCAGATTCGGCATCTTTCTCAGCACGATCGTAGACATATCCTCTCAAACCATAAAGATTGGCATTGTCAGGATTCGCCTCGATATTTTTGTTGAGTTCAGCAAGAGCTTCATCAATTTTTCCATCGGTCACAATAGAATTGATCATATTGTTGATAAAAATTGGCTGAGCAAGCCCATATTTATCATTACCGGCTTTAGCCACTTCAAAAATCTTGGATTGAGCTTCATTCATTCTTGCCTCATCCTTCTGAGCAATGTTCTGCCAGCATGCAATCTCATAAATATAGCAGTTGGGATCGTCATAACCTGCAAGACGTGCCTTGCGGAAAGCCTTGGCACTCTCATCGACCGCATTACCGGAATATGCAGACAAACCTGCATTGAAATAAGAAGTAGCAATCTGAGAAGGATCAATCAATTCTGCCATTTTGCCAAGCATTCCACTCTCCGGAAGATCTCCATAAATCATGAATGCCTCGTAAGCTTGAGGATAATAATCCTTGTTGTTGAAATAATCAGCACCTGCAGTAAAGAAATCATTTGCATGCCCACCGATTTTGCCGATCATGTCTTTAGAGAATTTGGGCTTTACCTTACCCTTCTCATCAGGAAGACTATCAAGAGGAAGAGCCTTAAGGAAATATTTATAACCCTGCATCAACTCGTCAGCCATGGATGTGCCTTGAGCAGATGCGGCATTTGGGTTGATCATCTTTTCCTTGGTGGCATTATCATAGGCATCGAACTCAATTTTTCCTGCGATATAATATGTGCGGGCATCATTCTGAGTCTCCGGGTTCTCCATTGCCTGTTTAATAAGAGAACGCGCCTGATTGAGCTGGTCAGTTTTTCCTGAAAGCTTAGCCGCTTGATCTACGTTAGCTTTCTGTGCGCTTACAGTGCCGATAGCTGCCACACAAAGCGCAAATGTGAGAAATCTGTTCATTGGTTATTTAGAATTAAAATGTGAATCTAAATTATTGTTCTGAAAGGTTGTCTTCGTCGGGAGTTGAAGAAGTTTCGTTCTCAACTTCTTCAGAAATATTGACTTCATCAATACCTTCTTCTGTTGTCTCAGCAGTTTGAGCCGACGCTTCTTCAATATTAACAATTTCTATCCCTTCTTGTTCATTTCCCTCTGAAATTTCTTCTTCGGGATCGGAATCAACCTTACATACCGATGCTATTTTATCTCCTCTCTTGGTCAAATCAATAAGCTTAACCCCTTGAGTAGCTCTACCCATTACACGGATACCCGCAACCGGGACTCTAAGAGTTATACCGCTTTGATTGATTATCATCAGATCGTTGGAATCATTGACGTTCTTGATTGCGACAAGTTCACCTGTTTTTTCAGTGACATTGAGCG
>CAMTMX010000067.1 GCA_947073495.1 uncultured Porphyromonadaceae bacterium | reverse complement strand
GCTCCCTCACTGCGCGAACACATCTGCACGACGCTTGACCGCCCCAGCGTTAACAAATATTGGGGAATGGGGTCTTATATCCTTTTTTACAGGACATAAAGATCGCGACACAAAATTCAAATTCCAAGAGCGCGTCGTACAACAAATGTACGACGCGCTCTTGGAATATAAAACAGCTCAACATTTTTATACAAAAATGGGAGCTGTTTTTAATTTTATTCTTTAGAAACGGAACCCGGCAGAAAGGACAATCTGACTGTTGTTTAAGTTCACTTTCGCCTGCGGAGAAGGGATTGCCTGATTTATGTCAAGATTTATATCGGGAGTATAGGCATGATATTGAGAGGAAATATTTTTGTAAACATAAGCCATATCCACATAAAAATTCTGATAACGATATCCTGCGCCACAAGTAATATAATATGTATGATTGTCAAAACGATAATTCGGTCTTGTACCGGCTGTATATATCACTTCCTTATCATCTCTTACACTTTGTTTCACAGGAGAAGTGGTATAGCTATACCCCGCCCTAAGGCTAAACGCCGGGGTGACACGATATTCAGCACCAAGCCGTATAGTATTGGTCGACTGATAGTAATTCTCGATATCTCCATTAGTTGCACCATACATATCATCATCATAACCGAAAGATCTTGTCGGAGCTTTGGTTGTAGATGGTGCTCCTGGAGAATACCAATCCCATCCATAGTCCCAGTCGTAGTCCCAGTCATTATTTATACCATAGCTTCCGGGAGCAGAAAATTTCATCTTATTGTAGGCTATCCATTCATAGTCCATAGACAATATGAAATTATTTCCGATCACTCCGGCAACACTTGCAATAATTTTCCAGGGTGTACGGAAACTCATGTCATTGTATGCCATGTACCCTCCGTTGGTGGATGTCGACCCGGATTGTTCAGCTCCATATTGGTAATCGACCGAGCCGACAAAATTTTCAGTCAGATTATACCATGTCGGAGTATGAAAAGCAAAACCTATACGAAGCTCCTGAATAGGTTTTAATATAAGACCTAACTTATAATTAAAACCGCTGCCATGAACATTATAGTAGTTGCCGAGTCCCCAATCAGCTGTTTCTTTTACCAATTCATTGTTCGGGCCCGGAACGTATGCATTATCGAGATTCTCGCCCCAAAGGCTATGCATCGTATAGTTCAGATTTACGATATCAAAATCCATGCCCCAATACAAAACATTTTTGATGTTACCACCAAAAGCAATATTGTATTCATCGACCGATCCCTTTTCTTGCACTTTAAAAGAACCTGAACCGGTGGTTCCTTCCCCCCACTGGCCATACCATCTTGTGTTTTCTCCGGAACCTGTAGGGGTTATAAGATAGCTGTCGTATCCTAAGATTGAAATCCATGGGGCCGGATATCCTCCGTCCGTAGGATTATATGGGTCATAATTGTCGGTTGACACGACATCATTTTCTGTCAGATTTTCTGCATTGGAAATCCCTGCAATGTATGTGCTGAGGGAATTAGAAAGTTTGGGGATATTGCCGCCATAAATTCGGTTAAAGGAAGCCCCTTTATTATATGTGAATCCGAAATTTAGATTTGGCAATGTTTCGCTCGGCAGGCGCATTGTCAGAACTGCCCCGATATTATTTAGAAGGAATTTGGTCTGACTCATGTCATGTTTGAAACCTTGGGCTTCTGATGTGGAACTCTGACAATCAAGATTTAGAGAAAAACCCAATTCATTGCTACGATAAACGCCGATACCGGCTGGATTTTGAGACAATGTGGAAAGATCTCCTCCGAGTGCCCCGAATGCACCAGCCATACCCATGAATCTTGCAGTTCCCTTCATGTCGGGCTGAGACAGTTGAAATGCATCAACTGCACCTTGTCCAAACGCCACGCCTGCGGTCGACAGAGATAACGAGAGAATTAAAATCGATTTATTCATAGTGCACAAAAGCAATTATATTAAACAATATGAAATTTAAACGAATTGAAAAGTTTACCTGCTTATATAACAAATGAGAGCCCAAAAGTTTTTGAGCCCTCATTATTATAAGGCACTCCCTATGAAATATAAATTCAAGGGCTGATCCTTTCAACGATGTCCACGAGAACCGCCGCCACCTGTAGTGCGTCCGCCGCCAACAGTTCTACCACCGCCAAAACTACCGCCTCCTGTGCTTCTTCCTGTATTGAATGAGCGATTTGAGTTGTAATTATTATTCCTGTTGGTATTCGTGTTGCGATTGTAATTATTATTCGTGTTGCGGTTGTAATTACTATTCGTGTTGCGGTTGGTTGTCGCGCCTCTATTAATTACATTACTATTAGATCTGTTGGTGGAGTTTCCTCTGTTCACAGCGCCTGTACCGGCTTTTCTGTGGCCGGAAGTTGCTGTTGTGTTGTATTCCCATCGTCCGTTATTATTTACGACACCCACATGGTTTCCTCCGGGACGTGAAGGCGTCGATCCTGGACGTGTTGATGATGTTCCGGGGCGACGATTTGACCATCCTGCATTGGGAGACCCCGGTCGGCTTACTGAACTGCCGGAACCTCTGTGTGCAAGATTGCTACCGGGACGGGAATTGCTTGACCATCCGGGACGTGGACCGACAGGACGGTTTCCGTTAGGACGGTAATCTGCCATCGGCGGACGAGAGCCTCCTCCCCAGACAGGACCCCATGACGGACCCCATCCCCATGACGGACCCCACGACCACGATGGTCCCCACGCCCATGACGGGCCCCATGACCACGACGGACCCCAGTTCCAACCCCAATTCCACGCATACCAAGGGTCGTAAAATCCTACATTCCATCCCCATGGACCTACATTTATACCCCATCCGGGATAGCCCCAACGTGTCCAAGGATAGCTCCAGGCATAACTATATGGAGCAAATACGGGGAGACCGCTTGCATCTATGATAATGTCGACATTTCCGTAGGCATTTGCAAGCACATCGCCAAGCATGTCTGCGTTATCAACTACAATGGTTGGATTATAATATTTCTGGATCTGCTGAGTATACACAAAATCCTCTCCGTTTTCTGTATAGCTCCCAATTGTGTCTACGGCAGTTGTATAATATTGCTCTCCCCTTCTGTTGTATGCATCTACATCCATATCTGCCATATTTTCGATATAGTTAGACTGTTTCTTCTTCTTCACAGTCTGAGCAGATGACTTATCTTTTTTGGGATTATAATATATATCATCGTCAAAGTAGCTCTGTGCGAGAATTGCCGGAGCTCCTAAAGCTAACATTGTTGCCAGTATAAGTTGATACTTCATAATCTTTTCCCTCATTTATTATTTTGAACTACCAAAAACTCCTTATTTACAAATCGTTCTTGTTATCCATTTGACAATAGAACGTACAAATAGTTTAATATTAATGGCAGCATATAATGTTTTCTATATAATTTAACTATTTTTAAAATTTTAGATAGAAATCTCTTCCCAACCCTACATATTCCGGAGTAGGACATCCATTATTGTCAAACATCGTAAGAACCGACATCTCTCTGATTGATGCATCTGACTCATTGTGAATTTGACAATCTTTGATAAACTCCAACATAACCCTCTTAATTTGAGACGTAGGCTTGTTTTTAACAAATGACGCCCTATAAGGATAAAGCCCGCATGCAATGCCAATCTCACATAATGAATCATAATATTCCGAGGGCACTATCATAGCCAGTTTACCATTGGTTCTCAACAGTCCTGAAGCCCCCTCCACAAGTGCCGAAGGTGAAAATTCCCCTTGATGACGTGCAATCTCTCTGACAGTGGTAGGATGTTTTACCCCGGATTCAAAGAATGGAGGATTGCTGACAATCAAATCAAAAGATTCATGTTCACAATTCTGAAGTTCTTTAAACGATATATTTAAAGAACGAATACGCTCATTCCACCTGGAATTTTCGAAATTTTCAGATGCTTCACCAATAGATGATTTATCAATATCAATCGCAATGATTTCTGCATCAGGAATTCGCTGAGCGAGCATCAATGCTATAACTCCACATCCGGTGCCGGCATCAAGAATCCTCTTTCCTGTGGCTGATGCCCAGGATCCTATCAGGACACCGTCTACTCCAACCTTCATGCTGCTCCGGTTATGGCTAACGGAAAACTGTTTGAAATGAAACAATTCATCTTTCATGCTGCAAATATAATCAGAAATGAGTAACTTTGCACCATGTTAAAGAAGAAACATCCGTTAAAGACTACAGAATCCGCCGAAATTAGCATCAGCGGTTCTTTTATAGCCGAGTTTCCATCGGACGACAATATCAATTCTTTCGAATTTGATGCCTCTCAGATCACTCTTTTACCACTATTCAATGCCGTAGCATTCCCTAGAATGCCTCAACCTGTGAAATTAGAGAATGAATATGTGGAAGAGTTGGTTGAAAAAGCATATAAAAGCCATGAAACACTCTTGGCTGTGACTGTCCGCGAAGGTATAGAAACTCCCACGAAAGTTAAAGATTTTTTTCCTGTCGGTGTGTTATGCAGGGTAGCCAAGGTTATCAAAATGCCTGGCACTGTGCCCGTTGCATTTATATCCACGAATTTAAGATGCAAGCTTAAACGGATTGCAAAAAAATCTCCTTGGATCACTGCCTCAGTAGAACCATTGGCTCCCGTTTCAGGGAATGCTGATGATTACGAGATTGAATGCCTTTATGACAATATCAACCAGGCTTACGAGCATGTGATGTCATATGTGCCGGATCAGGATAAAGAGAGGATTCAATATTCCGTGAAAGAACTCGGAGGGAAAATCGAACCGTCAATTTATTTCATGGCTTCCAATTCCCCTCTGACCCCTGAAGAACGCAACGGGCTTCTAAATGCTTCATCTTTAAAGGAGCTTCTTGAATCTTTTTTGAAGTGTCTTGACATATCTCTTCAAAAGCTTGAAATTCAGGCAAGCATTCACATGCGGACTCATGAAGACCTCAATAAGCAACAAAAGGAACATTTCCTGCAGCAACAACTTCGTGCCATTCAGAATGAACTCGGTGAAAACTCCGATAATTCTGATATAGAAGACCTGAAAAAGCGTGCAAAAAACAAAATATGGAATAAAGAAGCCAAGGAGCATTTCGACAAAGAATTAAAAAAGCTTCAACGTTTCAATTCTCAGAATCCTGAGTATTCGATACAATACTCTTACCTTGACAATTTGCTGAATCTACCTTGGAACCATTATTCTCCCGATAATTTTGCATTGTCGAAAGTTGAAAAAATTCTGAATCGCGATCATTACGGACTGGAGATGGTCAAAGAACGTATTATTGAGCAAATGGCGGTGATCAAAATGCGAAACGACATGAAGGCTCCTATAATATGTCTTTATGGTCCTCCGGGAGTCGGAAAGACTTCTCTCGGCAAGTCTATTGCCGATGCTCTGGGCAGGGAATATGCACGCGTATCGTTAGGCGGACTTCATGATGAAGCGGAAATCCGTGGACATAGGCGTACATATATTGGGGCAATGCCGGGTAGAATATTATCTGCTCTTGCAAAATGTGGAACAGGGAATCCGGTTTTTGTACTTGATGAGATAGACAAAATTGGCAAAGATTTCAAAGGAGACCCCTCTACGGCACTTCTCGAGGTTCTTGATCCTGAACAAAACAACAAATTTCATGACAATTACATCAATACTGACTACGATCTCTCCAAAATTTTGTTTATAGCAACAGCAAATAATCTTTCAGATATTTCCCGTCCACTCCTTGACAGAATGGAGATCATCGAAATAGACGGCTATATCCTTGAAGAAAAAATTGAGATTGCCAGACGCCATCTCGTGCCGAAAAGTCTCAGGGACCATGGACTTGAAGAAAACGAAATTTCTTTTGCCAAGCCTGCAATGGAATATTTGATTTCCAGATACACCCGGGAATCGGGAGTGAGACAGCTCGAGAAAAAAATAGCCAAGGTATTAAGGAAAGTAGTAAGACTCAAGGCATCTGATAAAGAATATCCCAGAGAAATTACTATTGATCTCATTAAGAAATATCTTGGTAAAGAAGAGGTGAATCCGGATTTCTATGAGAATAACAGATTTGCCGGCGTGGTGACAGGCCTTGCTTGGACTCAGGTAGGTGGAGAGATTCTTTTCATAGAGTCATCATTATCCCCGGGCAATGGTGAAAAACTGACCTTGACAGGCAATTTGGGTGATGTGATGAAAGAATCAGCTGCTATTGCTCTACAATATCTCAAAGCCCACGCTAAAAAATTAGGTATAGATCCGGAAATTTTCTCTAAAGTCAATGTGCACATTCATGTGCCGGAAGGGGCAATTCCAAAAGATGGTCCTTCAGCAGGAGTGACTATGGCAACGTCTTTGGCATCAGCTTTTATGGGAAAGAAAGTGCGTGAAAAGATAGCCATGACAGGAGAAATCACTCTCCGCGGGAAAGTTCTTCCCGTTGGCGGCATCAAAGAGAAAATCCTTGCCGCAAAGCGAGCCGGAATAAAAGACATCATACTCTCTGAAGAAAACCGCAAAGATATAGAAGAAATCAACGACAGATATCTAAAAGGATTAAGTTTCCATTTTGTAGAGACCGTTGAAGAGGTTCTTAAATATGCCCTGCTTCCTGAACTCGCGGAAAACAGATTCGATATATGATGTCGTGAAGTTGATGCCTTGTCAAGAATCTAAGAGCGCGTCGTACGCGCTCTTATGGTTGAGTGACTGATTGGTTACAGACATTTCTTTACATAAACCTGACCTCCGGGACCCAATCGAAACAACAGAATAAAGTCAGGGTCACGGCTCAGATGAGCCGTGACCCTGACTTTATTCTGTTATTCAAGTTCCGCGAGAGAAAATTAAATTCTGTTATTATACACTGTTTTAAGCCTGAGGCTGGAGATTAATTTCGTTTGGACCGGTCTCCCCTTCAAGTTCCCATACAATCTTATTTGCCATTTTCACAGCTATTGAAATATGCGGACAGATGTGGTCTTTTCCAATTAATTTGTCTATTCCCACATGTTCAAGCACACCTCTTACGTTGTCATTTACGCCTGAAAGCACAACATGTATGCCTGCTTCCTGTGAAGACCGGATCAGTATCTCAAGATTATGCACTGCCGTGGCATCAATAAACGGCACTTTTCTCATACGAATAATACGAACCTTCGGCATATCACCCATAGTTGTGCGCATCATCTCGTCAAATTTAGTTGCAATACCAAAGAAGAACGGACCATCAATCTCGTATACCTGCACTCCTTTAGCCACATCAAGAACCTCATGCATACTGGTCTCGGTTCCCTCTGCAACATCAAGTTGGTCACTATAAACCTTAATCTGGACATTTTCCGTGACACGGCGCAAGAATAGGATGACTGCAAGGAGCAATCCTATCTCAATCGCTATCGTAAGATCAAAAATGACAGTAAGCAGGAATGTGACAACCAGAACCGTAACATCGCTTTTGGGATTTTTCAAAATTGCCTTCACCGTACGCCATCCACTCATGTTGTAGCTCACCACAAGAAGAACTGCTGCAAGACATGCCATCGGCACAAGGTTGATGAGTGGCATCATGAAAAGAAAAATCAAAAGAAGAACCACGGCATGGATGATACCTGCCACCGGGGTACGGCCGCCGTTGGTAATATTGGTCATTGTGCGGGCGATCGCACCTGTCACAGGGATACCTCCGAAGAAAGGCACAACCATGTTTGCCACACCCTGTCCTATCAATTCAGTATTAGAACGGGTGTTGGATCCGGTCACACCGTCCGCAACTGTAGCGGAAAGAAGAGATTCTATCGATCCGAGCACCGCAATTGTGAATGCGGAAGGAAGGAGCAGATTGATCGTATCCATTGACAATGTAAAACCTTGAGGAGCCGGAATTGCGGTTGACATCTCTCCAAACCTGTCTCCAATCGTAGCGACATGATAGTCCGGGAAATAGGTATTGAGTATCCAGACACCAATGGTCACAACAATGATTGCAATCAATGCGCCGGGCAATTTCTTTGAAATCATTGGTATGGTGGTTATTATAATCAATGAAACCACTCCAACCATTGTTGATACTAAATCTATATTGCCCAGATTGCTTAAGTATACTCCCCATTTTGGCAAGAAGGCAGCCGGCACATCGGTAAGACCGAGCCCAAAGAAATCATTCATCTGGGTAGAGAAGATTGTCAAAGCGATACCGGCAGTAAATCCGACAACGATAGGATAAGGTATGAACTTGATTACTGTTCCTAAATGGAACAAACCCATAAGCACCAATATCAAACCTGCCATAAAGGTGGCTATTGCCAAACCCTCCAACCCGAAGTTTTCAATAATTCCATACACTATAATAATAAATGCTCCAGTTGGTCCTCCAATCTGCACGGAACAGCCTCCCAATGCGGAAACCAGGAAGCCGCCTATAATGGCGGTAATTAAACCGACTGTAGGACTCACACCGCTTGCTATTGCAAAAGCCACAGCAAGCGGCAGCGCAACAATACCCACGACAATACCCGCAATTAGGTCTGTCTTAAATCTAGAGAAAGAATAATCCCTCATAGCCGAAATCAACTTCGGCTTGAAATCAATAGGGCCCGAAAATGTCATAATGTCAAGTGTTGATTAGCACACAATTAAATTGTCTAAGAGTATGTTAACTTTTGGCTTAAGTTAAAATTCAGAAAGAGTTTTTGAGATTGTTTTGATACTGAATGAGGGCTTAAAACAGACCAAAAAGACTTCTAAAGATTTCTTAATGTTAAAAGTAAACATTCTCTAAAATAATACAAACTTTTTTAATGGCACAAAATTACTAAATTTATGTTAAACAACATAACAATGTAACATATTTAACTATCGTAAACCGAATAATTAAACGCAACAATTAACTTTCAGATAAAGAATCTCTGATTGTTTTATCTGAAAGTTAATTGTTGCAATCTGAATCAGAATTCAAAATATCAGTTAATCTCTCGCCGAAACTCTACCTTCATAATAGTTTACAAATGCCCTATTAACAAGACGGGTTCCTCCGGGGGTGGGATAATCGCCGGTAAAATACCAATCGCCGGGATGTTCGGGAATTGCCTCATGCATCTCCGACACAGATTGATATACAATCTCAATCTCGGCATGAATATCGGGAGGAGTGAGCAGCTCGGCAATCTTGGCAGCCACTTCTTCATCTGAGAATGGAGCATAAATATCCTTAACATAGTTTCTGACCTGATCTTTCGGCAGACTATCCTGATCCTTACATTTACGGTAGACGTCGTCTATTACGCTTTTCATCCCTCTTTCTTCCAATAAAGCCATTGCTGCCTTAAAGGCGATGAACTCCCCCATTCGAGACATATCAATTCCGTAACAATCAGGGAAACGCACCTGAGGCGAACTTGATACAATCACCATCTTACGCGGATGCAAACGGTCAAGTATCCTGATGATTGACTGCCGGAGAGTGGTACCCCTGACAATACTGTCATCAATAACCACGAGATTATCACCCGGTTTTATGGATCCATATGTAATGTCATAGACATGAGTAGCCAAATCATTTCTTACCGAACTTTCTGCAATAAATGTGCGGAGTTTTATGTCTTTGATCGCCACTTTTTCCCGTCTCACACGCCTGCGCAACACATTTGCGATATTATCATCTGTGAGCTCTCCCGATTGCGAAAGGAGCTGGATATCTTTGATCTTGCTTTTAATGAGATAATTCTCCACTCCGGCAAGAAGTCCATAGAACGCGACCTCCGCCGTGTTGGGAATAAATGAAAAAACAGTGTTGTCTATATCATGGTCAATAGCCTTAAGCACAGGATGCACAAGCTTTCTGCCAAGCATTTTGCGTTCCTGATAGATATCATGATCGGATCCACGTGAAAAGTAGATTCGTTCAAAACTGCATTTTGCATTTCTACCTTTGGGCAAGATATGATCTATTCTTGATGAGCCGTCGCGGTCCACCACCAATGCATCTCCGGGCTCGAGTTCCTTAACATCCTCAAGTGTAAGATTGAATGCAGTCTGGATTACAGGACGTTCGCTTGCCACAACCACAATCTCATCGTCTCGATAATAGAAAGCTGGACGGATACCATTTGGGTCACGCATTGCCCACATGTCTCCATTCCCTACGATTCCACATATCACATATCCACCGTCCCAGACAGGCGAACATCGCTTTAGCACATTGCTCACATTAAGGTCACGGGCTATCGCATGAGAAAGTTCAAGCGCCGAGAGGCCTGCCTCATGATGAATTTTATACAGTCGTTCGTTTTCTCTGTCGAGACCATGCCCTAATTGTTCAAGCAATATGAAAGTGTCTGCATATAGACGCGGATGCTGCCCCTTCTCGATGATCGAATTGAAGATTTCATCTACATTGGTCATATTGAAATTCCCACAAAGCAGCATATTGCGTGAGCTCCAGTTATTGCGTCTCATAAAAGGATGCACATAATTGATTCCAGATCTGCCTGTGGTGCTGTATCGAAGATGTCCCATGTAAACTTCGCCAACAAAAGGTGCCTTACATATTTCCGTCCCCTCGCTGATACAAGTCTCAATCTGTTGATGTGCGTTGGCAAAGATTTCAGCGATTGCATCCGGACCTTGAGCCCTATCACGGAATATATATTCCTGACCGGGAGGCACGTCAAGTTTCACGCATCCAATACCGGCAGCTTCCTGTCCCCGGTTGTGTTCCTTTTCCATGATCAGATATAGTTTGTCTAATCCATAGAGTTCGGAACCATATTTCTCTTTATAATAAGAAAGCGGTTTTAGCAAACGAATCATCGCCACACCACATTCATGTTTTATCAATTCCATTGATCGATCCGATTAGCGTTATTGGTTCTTGTTTTCGTTGTTGGTTATAGCCGCCTTGATGAAGGATATGAACAGAGGATTGGGACTCAACACCGTAGACTGATATTCGGGATGATATTGAGTGCCTACATACCATGTCAGAGTAGGCACTTGTACAACCTCAACCAAACCTGTCCCGGGATTTTCTCCTACACACTTCAAACCTGCCTCTTCAAATCGTTCACGATAATCTTCGTTGAACTCAAAACGATGCCGATGACGCTCCTTTACGAGTTCGCACCCATAAGCCATTGCCGGAATAGACCCTTGCTTAAGTTTGCAGTCGTAAGCGCCAAGACGCATAGTGCCTCCCATATTTGATATGCTTTTCTGCTCTTCCATAAGGTCTATCACATTATTGGACGTGTTCGGATCCATCTCAGTGGAGTTGGCATCTGTAAGACCCAAAACATTTCGGGCATACTCGATCACCATACATTGCATCCCGAGACAAATACCAAATGTAGGCATGTCATGTTCACGACACCATTTTAAAGCCACAAATTTACCTTCGATTCCTCGCTGTCCGAATCCCGGAGCTATGACTACGCCATCCATATCAGACAATTTCTCCTCCACATTCAATTCGTCAAGTTTCTCTGAATGAATATAGACGAGTTTAAGTTTATGGTCACAATAGGTGGCTGCCTGCATCAAAGATTCATTGATAGACTTATACGCATCTTGCAACTCCACATACTTCCCGACAAGACCGACGGTGACGACCTTTTTAGCGGAATCGAGTTTGCGAAGAAATTCGTTCCATGCACTGTGGTTTGGTTCACCTTTGCTTTCGGTTCCGGTAAATTTAAGCACAAGATCATCAAGATGCTGTTCGTGCATCATTGTCGGCACCTTATATATCGTTGACGCATCTATACTCTGAATGACGGCTTCCGGAGCGACGTTACAGAACTGTGCCACCTTCCTGCGCATGGATTGTGGGATATCCCTCTCGGTACGCAAGACAAGAATATCTGGCTGGATACCGATTGCCTGCAGTTGTTTTACAGAATGTTGAGTGGGTTTTGTTTTGAGTTCTTTAGCTGCCTTTAAGTAGGGAACGTATGTTAGATGAAGACTTAGAGCATTTTTACCAAGCTCCCATTTGAGCTGTCTGACCGCTTCGAGGAAAGGGGTTGATTCTATATCGCCGACGGTGCCCCCTATTTCTGTTATAACGAAATCATATTTTCCTGTGTTCCCCAAACTTTTTACATTTCTTTTGATTTCGTCTGTAATGTGAGGAATGATCTGCACCGTTTTTCCGAGATAATCCCCACGCCTTTCTTTGTCTATAACCGATTGGTAGATTCTGCCGGTAGTGACATTGTTCGCCCGAGTGGTTTGAATATTCGTAAACCGTTCATAATGGCCAAGATCGAGATCGGCTTCATGACCGTCTACAGTCACGTAACATTCGCCATGCTCGTAAGGGTTGAGAGTCCCCGGATCAATATTGATATAGGGGTCAAACTTTTGAATTGTGACACTATAGCCTCTTGACAATAGAAGTCTCGCAAGTGACGAGGAGATAATCCCTTTACCGAGTGATGAAACCACTCCTCCCGTCACGAAAATGTATTTTGTTTCCACGGATAAAATATATTAGTCCGGGACACAAAATTACAAAAATATTAACAATCCGGCAGCATATTTTGAAAAAAAATTAAAATTATCGGTCATTTTTCCGTTTTTCAAAAATATCAATGAGCTCCAACCAGTTGTTCTAAAGCACCTGTAAGCCGAGTGTGAATATGTTTGCTCTGAGGGTAAATTTGTTTTTATAAATCACTAATTTTCATTTAAGAATTAACCAAATCTTAATAATTCCAAAATATTTTTGAAACATTAAGTCATGATCTTTGCAAAAACAACGACTTAATTGATAAAGATATATGAAATTCATCAAAAGAGCGGTTTTATTATCATCGGCAATGATGACAGTTTCCGGCGTTTTTTCTCAGGAGCAATCCCAAGACAGCAGAAAGTCAGAATACATTCCGGAAATACACGGCACAATAAGAGCCAAATATGAATATGAACCCGGCTTTGACAAAGGCAGGTTTGAAATACGCAATGCCAGAATAAGCGTGGAAGGTAAAGCGATTCCAATTGTCAGATATAAAGCCGAGATTGACTTGTCAGACGAGGGTGCAATTAAAATGCTTGACGCTTATATACGTCTGCAGCCAAACAACAGATGGAAATTTACTATCGGACAAATGAGAGTGCCGTTTACTATTGACGCTCACCGTTCCCCTTATCTTCAATATTTCGCCAACCGCTCATTTATCGCAAAACAGGCGGGTAATGTTCGCGACGTAGGAGCCGCTTTCGCATGGACTTTCGGAAACAAATTCCCTGTCACTCTCGAAGGTGGCATTTTCAATGGCTCAGGACTTACTGACCAGAAAGACTTCTGGACTAATAATTATAATTTCTCTTTTAAAGCGCAGACTATAATTGCCCGACAATTCAATGTCACGCTAAGTTGTCAGAAAGCTAATGTCGGTTCCACCGATATCATGATATATGACGCCGGGGCATATTGGGAAAATTCCCACTGGCATATAGAAGCCGAATATTTACGCAAACTATATGCCCACGGCGCATTCAAGCCGGTAAATGCAATTGACGCTTTTGCAGCATACAAACTTCTTGTAAAGAACGGACTTGCCTCCATTTCTTTCCTCGGACGTTATGACTATATGTCTGACCACAACCGTGGAGGGGTGGATAATTTGGGAAATCTGAAAACCGATGACCCTTCCCGACATCGGCTGACCGGGGGAATCACCTTAGGCATGGGACGGAAATCTCTACAAGCTGACATACGACTTAACTACGAACAATATTTTTACGGGAAAGATGTGGTTCCAGCCATTTCTGAACGAAACAAGATTGTTGCGGAATTTGTAGTCCATTTCTAAGACTACGAAGTTGTTAAGAGCGCGTCCTTAAAAATTCGGACCCTACAGCCCCGAATTTTTAAGGACGCGCTCTTATATTGCAACAATAACTTTTTCAGGTTCATGAACAACCCTTTAGCCCCCTCATAAGCCGCACCTTCCGATGTAAGTTTGAGCTGTCCATGAGATTACGTGGCTGACGCTTTATTCGGAATATCCGTCTGGTGCAGCCCAAAATTTATCATAATCCGTTGTAACAATATTCGCACTCGGTGTGTTTTTCGATCCCTCCGGACTCAAAAGCACATAAGTGCTCTTTTTTGAATTTGTGCCTTCCGGACGAGGTCTGTTTTCTGTTATTGCTGTAATATAATATAGGTTCTTTGCCATATAGTTGTCCAGATAATTCTCTTGGGTTTGCGGGGATTCATGGTTCCAATTGGCATCCGGATTCAGAAATAGCTTTCCCCCGCTAATAAGGCGTTCTCGAACTTCTCCCGGATGAAGCATCACCCCATCCTCATCTGTAACAAAGGCTGCAAAAGTTGGATCAACCCACACCCACTTTCCAAGAGACTTTGACCAAGCCATACAGATCACATGACAATCCGTATCATACTTCCAAAGCTTAGGCTGGCATGTCAGATAGCGAGCAGGAATCCCCTCGGCGAGAAGCGCCTCCGTCAGCATTATCGCCATCATGCGGCAATTGACCCCGCGGTTCTCCTTTCTACAAATTTCATACAGATCGATCAACGACTTTGAGTCAGGATTGTAAGAGTTGCCATCGTGCCGCACAGCATCATGGACCCAATACATGAGATTTTTTATTCGGCTTATATCATCACCGTTCCCCGCTATGCTATCAAGATTGAAATATTTTCTGTCGAGGGCAAGGATAGAATCAGACGGGACAGCATATTTCCATTCATATTGTGAATCGTCTGATTTATAAGCGGGAGATTCTTTTAGCAACTGAAGTTTACTTTTCTCCATATCAGCCTTGATCGGTTTTACAGTTTGGGCAATCTTCTCCAACATAACATCATTGCCGAGCGCCTTTGCCAATTCTTCAGTCTCCTCGAAGTTAGAGACCTCTATCATCTCAAGAAATGAATCAAATGGATCATTAAGAGTCCTGATTTTATAATCAAGCATTTTCTCGGCGTGAGCTTTCATTTTAGAATCATTGACCACATCTTCAAATGTCCCTATTCTGAATACAGTGGAATCTCCATAAAGCACCACGCCATTTTGGGTATATCCTTTCAGCTTTGGGCAATTCACTGGCTCGCCAAATCCTGTACTAAAAATCAAACCATCAAACCGGACTTCTTCAAGTTCCGGACAATCCTTCACAAACTGTGCGCCGCCGGTGCTTGCGATAGGTCCTTTAAAAATTATTCTTTTAAGTTTAGGACAATTGGTCACACAATATCCGTCCATGTGACCAATCATACCTTCAAAAACAATCTCTTCCACATCCATCAGGTCTACAAAACTTCCTCCTGCCACATAATCGACATCGCCATATACGGCACTTCGAACCTTGGGAAACCCGTATTGAGAAGGAGTAAGCGCCTGACCTTTCATATCAGTCAATTTGATATCTTCAAGGTTATCGCAGTTGGCAATTGCCCTCGGTGCAACATAAACTCCGTCAGGCACAATAAATTCCTTTATGTTAGTAGATGTAAATGACCAATTGCTTATTGTGTCAAGTTTTGACGGCAATACGACACGTTCAACCGGACACTCATAAAGAAAGGTTGGAGGTATAGTATGCTGCCCGGTAATAATATATTTAGATCCGTTGTTCAGAAAAGATTCCGTTCCCGGGACAAACGTCACTTCTGACAAGTCTATATCAACAAGCTTTCCGGGTGTAGACTTGAACAACGTATCTCCACCCGCCATATCTCGCAGGAAACGCACGTCATCTGCATTGAGGGCTCCTTTTATTTTAAGAGCCTTAACATTATACCGGTTATCCATTCCCACTTTCTGTGCAAGTGTACCGGGTTCTTTAACCATTACCGTTTTTACCCCGGCATTGAGAAAAGGACTGCATAATATTAAAACTGAGGCAGATCCGAATAGTTTTAAGAATGAGTTCATAGAAATATTTTTTGCTGGTTAGTTCTTTATTAAGCTTAAAAACGAAAGATATCTTAAAAACTGTTTGAATTTAAGAAAATTAATTATTATCTCCATTTGAAGTCGTTTAACTTTTCAAGAAAGCGTCAAAAATATTATGACATAAGATTGAAATAGATGTTTTTCAAGGCAAAAAACAGAATTAAATCAATCACCTTTAAATAAAATATCTAAACGACTTACTATTAATAGACTGCCAAAATTCGTATTTATTACAAAATTATTAATTATTTTATAATTGCAATACCATTTTTTACAGACAAATATTCAACAATCAACAATCAATCTCCACAAACAACCGGAGGCGCATCATATCGTAACCCCAATTATTTGCCTCTTAATTAATTTACTGTAGCGAAAAATATGACAAAAAAAATTGATTGTCATCCCGACAACCAATCTTCTGTTAACCTTAAAATCTAATACCATGAAAAACTCATTGCAAAATTACAAATTAATTTTCAAATCCTGCTATATAACATAAATTATTTTTATAGATTAACATTAATTTAACTTTTAGACAAATCTTGCTTATAATTTTTAGACATATTAACAAACTTACATAGGCAAAAAAAGGTTATAAGACCGAGGCAAAATAAGACATCAATAGTTTTATGTAAAGCCACAGTGAGCCCTACATGTATGTCAAGAGCGCATCGTGCAAATGTACGACGCGCTCGAGGAGTATATTTATTTTTGCTTATGAAATACCTTGATTTTACCGCCTGCTATAATTTATAGTCAAATTTCCTTTTTTCAGGGTCAGCTCTTTATTTGTCAGGTCATCTATAATAAGTGTGTCTGAAAAAGAAATTGTTTCATGATTGCCAATGCTTTTACCGCAAAGGATCAGCTGATTACCATTCTTTTCCCAACTTTCATATTTCAAAGTTGCCATATTTATGGAAAAAGCCTTCCCTCCTTTTTCCAGATTTATGCCCTGCACCTGGTTTTCCATGCCGGGAACAGGTTCGACCCATTCTCCTTCAATACTGTCTCCCTCACAAGCAGCAAACCCTATTACGGCGATAAAACCGCAGAGACATTTAAGACCCCATTCCCCAATATTTGTTAACGCTGGGGCGGTCAAGCGTCGTGCAGATGTGTTCGCGCAGTGAGGGA
>CAMTMX010000066.1 GCA_947073495.1 uncultured Porphyromonadaceae bacterium | reverse complement strand
TAAATTTTGAGTTTGAGAGATGGAGTTGTGGGGTTCCATAATAACAGAACGAAAGCTCAAAATTGACCGAAAAGGTCTTTAAAGATTTCATAAAGTTAAATTAAAACATTCTCTTAAACCCTTATCAAATTTTAGGGTCTAATATAAAATTTAACTTGCTAAGCGAAAGTTAAAGATATCTAACGAACATACCATAATGAATAAAGCATTACCTATCATCATCGGTGCGATTGCATTGACTGTCTGCTCATGCAACGATAAAAAAGCTGCCGGAAAAGCACCGGTAAGCTACCCGACAATAGTGACAGATACCACAAACCAGACCCTCAGTACAAGCTATGCAGCGACAATAACGGGCTGTCAGACTGTTGAAATACGCCCCCAAGTAGAAGGGGTCTTGACAAAAATCTGTATCCATGAGGGTGACGAAGTACGCAAAGGACAAGTATTATTTGAAATTGATCCCGCTCAATTTCAAGCTGCCTACGATATCGCCGTAGCAAATGTGAACAGCGCCGAAGCATCTGTATCAACAGCCAAACTCGTACTTGACAGCAATAAAGAGCTTTATGATGAGAAAGTGATATCCGATTTTGAACTTAACACAGCTAAAAACGAACTATCGGAAGCCCAGGCAAAACTCAGACTCGCACAAGCCGAACTTGAAAAGGCTGCCACCAATTTATCTTACACTATGGTAAAATCTCCTGTAAACGGAGTTGCAAGTATGATACCCTATAGGGTTGGAGCATTGGTAAGGTCAACAATCACCGAGCCTCTCGTGACAGTCAGCGACGACGGAGACATTTATGCATATTTCTCTCTCGCAGAAAACCAGATGCTTGAAATGGTAAGACAATATGGCTCATTAAAAAATGCTTTGGCTGAGATGCCTGAAGTAGAATTCAAAATGAGCAACGGAGAAATTTATCCGCTAAAAGGAAGAATCGACGCTGTCAGCGGCACAATCAACAATTCAACGGGAGCTATCAGTTATCGGGCTAAATTCCCAAACCCGGACCGTCTGCTTAGAGATGGAGGTACCGGTTCAGTCATAATACCTTCTGAATATAGCGGCTGTATGGTAGTGCCGCAAGGTGCCACTTATGAGCTCCAAGACCGCATATTTGTATATAAAGTGATTGACAACAAAGCCGTCGCCACAGAAATCCATGTCCTGCCCAACAGCAACGGTAGAGAATATATTGTCACTGACGGCTTGCAAATTGGCGACACAATAGTCTCGGAAGGCGCCGGTCTGATCAAAGAAGGAACAATTATTAATCCAAACATCAACAAACAATGACAATAAAGACCTTTATCGACCGACCGATACTGTCTTGCGTCATTTCCATTGCGATAGTTTTACTCGGTCTCATCTCTCTATTCAAACTGCCTGTAGAGCAATTTCCTGAAATCGCTCCACCCACTGTAAGCGTCAGCGCTAACTATGCAGGAGCCAATGCGGAGACAGTCCAAAAAAGTGTTATAGTTCCTATCGAAGAGGCTATCAATGGCGTGGAAGACATGATATATATGGTCTCTTCTGCTTCAAACAACGGAAGTGCAAGTATTCAGGTCTATTTCCGACAGGGGACAGACGGAGACATGGCAATGGTCAACGTCCAAAACCGGCTTGCCTCCGCCCAAGGCCTGCTCCCTGGAGAAGTGACACGAAGCGGTGTAACTGTCCGAAAACGCCAAACCTCGCAAATCAAAACACTTGCACTATATAGCCCCGAAGGGACATTCGATCAGACTTTCCTTTCAAACTATATGAAAATCAATATCGAGCCCCGGCTTTCGCGTATAGCGGGCGTAGGTGAAGTAAACATACGCGGAGCTGATTACTCATTGCGTATTTGGCTTGATCCGGGAAAAATGGCGCAATATAAACTTATGCCTGCCGATATACGGAAAGTGCTTGACGAACAGAACCTCGAATCTCCTACGGGAACTCTCGGTGCCGAATCTGAAAACACATTCCGATACACCCTCAAATATAGGGGACGATATGAGGATGAAACCGATTTCGAAGAGCTCGTGATCAAGGCTCTTCCCGATGGGTCTGTGCTTAAACTTAAAGATGTCGCCGACATCGAACTTGGGGCAAGATCATATGAATATCTCGGTGCTGTGAATGGCAAGCCCGGGACAATTTGCTCAATCTCTCAGACAGCAGGGTCGAATGCCAATGAAATTATCGTTGCAGTCGATAAAGAGGTGGAACGCATAAAGGAGACTCTCCCGAAAGGAATGGAACTGGTAGATTTGATGAGTACGAAAGATTTCCTTGATGCCTCAATCGGGAAAGTGATTCAAACACTGATAGAAGCAATTCTACTTGTCGTGCTTGTAGTCTATATTTTCCTACAAAGTTTCAAGGCAACCATCATCCCTACCCTATCAATCATCGTATCACTGATTGGTACATTTATTTTCCTATATATTGCCGGATTCAGTTTGAATCTGATAACACTTTTTGCCCTTGTCCTCGTCATCGGTACAGTAGTAGACGATGCCATTGTGGTGGTGGAAGCAGTTCAGGCAAAATTTGACGAAGGCGTAAGGTCACCGTACAAAGCCACTGTAGACGGGATGAAAGGGATCACCGCTGCCTTGCTGACAACTACAATTGTATTTATGGCGGTCTTCATTCCGGTAAGCTTTATGGGTGGAACCACCGGTACGTTCTATACTCAGTTCGGTCTGACTATGGCTGTGGCGGTAGGCATCTCCCTTTTAAATGCCATGACTCTTAGTCCCGCATTATGTGCTTTATTGATGACGCCTCACGCAACCGAAGGAAAAATGAGTTTCTCTTCAAGATTTCACAATGCATTCGAAACAGGGTTTCAGGCTCTTGTGATGCGCTATAATTCCGGTGTCAGATTCATGATTTCGAAAAAATGGATTGTCGCTATACTTCTTGTGGTTGCCGGGGGAAGTCTCTACTATCTTATGACAACGACTAAAACCGGACTTGTCCCGCAAGAAGACATGGGATCAATCAATATTGATGTCATGACACCTCCGGGCACCAATCTTGCAGAGACCATGAAAGTGATGGAGGAAGTAGACAGAAGAATATCAGACATCCCTCAGATTAAAATATATTCAAGGACGGCAGGATTCGGCATGATGAGCGGAGTAGGATCTTCAAGCGGGTCGTTCAGCATTCGAATGAAAGACTGGAGCGAAAGAACGACTGAAGGCGACGACATTGAGTCGGTAATTGATGAGATCTACAAAAGGACATCTGATATTGTCGGGGCAAGAATTATAGTTTTCACTCGCGGAATGATTCCCGGATATGGTTCAAGCAACGGTTTTGAAATACATATCCAGGATCAAAAAGGTGGCACTATTGAAGACCTTCACTCCATTACAAAAAATATCCTTGCAGATCTCAACCAACGTCCGGAGATTGCACGAGCCACTACTTCATTCGATACTAAATATCCACAATACCTCGTGGAAGTGGATGCGGCAAGAGCGTTGAAGAACGGAGTGCAACCCGGCGATGTGCTATCTGCCCTATCAGGATATATCGGAGGGTCTTATGCTTCAAACATCAATAGATTCACAAAACTGTATCGAGTGATGGTGCAGGCTTCTCCGGAATTTCGTCTTGACACAAAATCCTTGTCTAATATTTTTGTCAGGAATTCTTCTGGCGATATGACACCCATAAATCAATATCTTAAACTGAAACGCATTTATGGATCACAAACTTTGTCGCGATTCAATCTTTTCCCGTCGATTCAAATAAACGGAACCCCGGCATCAGGTTACAGTTCCGGTGAAGCGATCGAAGCCGTGCGGGAAGTGTGTGCAGACAACCTTCCTGCAGGCTACGGATATGAATTTGGAGGAATGAGCCGTGAAGAGGCATCTTCCGCAAGCTCGACAATCTTCATATTCATTGTCTGTGTCGTATTCATATATCTGATACTTTGCTCACTCTATGAAAGCCTTTTCATCCCATGGGCAGTAATTCTTTCTGTTCCGTTCGGGCTGGTCGGCAGTTTTCTATTTGCACGAATGTTTGGGCTCGAAAACAACATCTATCTTCAAATTGGATTGCTGATGCTTATAGGTCTTCTTGCCAAGACAGCTATCCTGATGACCGAATACGCTTCCGAAAGAAGAAAAGCCGGCATGTCGATAGTGGAAGCGGTATCCTCTGCGGCAAAAGCACGTTTGCGTCCGATTCTTATGACTTCTCTTACTATGATATTTGGTATGATCCCACTTGCATTCGCCACAGGTGTAGGTGCAAACGGCAACATATCCATCGGAGTCGGCACAGTCGGCGGAATGCTCGTTGGTACGATTGCTCTGCTGTTTATTGTGCCCGTCCTGTTTATTGTTTTCCAGACAATTGAAGAACGCGTAATGCCCAAAAGAGAAAGAAAATGAAAAGAGTTAATTTATTATTGATTGCAATACCTGTTTTCTTATCCGGTTGCAATCTTTACACCAAATATGAAAGACAACCGCTTGAATATGATGTAGCTGAAATCGCAGATAACGATACTTTGGCATCCCCTCTGTCTTATCTTTCCTGGCGGGAACTATTCAAAGATTCCTGTCTTCAGACTTGGATTGAAGAAGGACTTAGATCCAATACCGACCTAAGGATTGCACAATTAAGAGTGGATGAGGCAGAAGCGACACTTTCTGCTTCCCGGTTGGCATTTCTTCCGTCAGCAAATCTAAACGTCGATGGAAACATTGGTCATAAATCAGCAAACAGATTTTCCATTGGTCCTTCCGCATCATGGGAAGTCGATATATTCGGTAAACAACGTAATTTAAAATTGGGTGCGGAAGCTTCATTTTATGCTTCCGAATCTTATCGGCAGGCTGTTCAGACCTCTTTGGTTTCAACGATCGCCAATAGCTATTATACTCTCCTCATGCTTGACGAACAACTGTCAATAAGCGAACGGACTTTGAAAACGTGGGACGAAAACATCCGGGTGCTTCAGGCATTAAAACGTGCCGGGCGCACTAATGAGGCTGCCGTTCTGCAAGCGAAGGCAAACAGAATGAAAGTGGAGAATTCAACTATCACATTGCGCAATCAAATATCCATTCAAGAGAATGCTGTAAAATCATTACTCTTGAATCCGGGGATGGATACGTCAAGGGGAACTTTAAAATCTCAATTGTTCCCCGACAGCGTGTCGTCAGGAGTATCGTTGAGTTTACTGTCCAACAGACCGGATGTGCGCAGTGCTGAATTTGAACTTCAAAAATCGTTTTATGATATAAATGTAGCAAGGGCGGCATTCTACCCTACTCTCACTTTGACAGGCAATCTCGGATGGTCAACCTCTTCAGGAAACGGTGTCAGCAATCCCTCAACTTTTATTGCCAATGCAATCGGTTCTCTGACAGCACCATTGTTCAACAGAGGTAAAAATAAAGCCAACCTTAGGATTGCAGAATCGGAATATGAAATCGCATCTCTGTCATTCCAACAAAAACTTCTTGATGCCGGTATTGAAGTGAATGATGCCTTATCGTCTTGGCAGACTGCAAAAGATCGTCTGATTCTTGACAAAAAGCAAATTGTTGCATTAAAAGGAGCAGTACACAATACGCGACTTCTGATGAGAAACAGCAATACGAATTATCTTGAAGTTCTCACTGCCCAACAAAAGCTTCTGGAAGCGGAATTGACGGAAACCAATGATAAGTTTGAAGAAATTCAGTCAATAATCTCGCTTTATCATGCTCTTGGGGGCGGATCTAATTAAAGTAATTAGCAAAGAAGGGTCCCTGCACTTAGGAACCCTTCTTTGCTATTGTCTTTATATTATCTTATGAGTGCCCTGCCTCCCCATACAAGTAGGACACCAAATACAACGCTTAAAATAAGATAAAGCGCAAATGTGCCCCAATCACCTTTCGAACCAAGCACCCACATATCATCTGCAAATGATGAAAATGTAGTGAAGCCACCGCAAAATCCTGTAATTAAAAGTACATTTTCATTTGGAGTCATGACATGAGCTTTTTCAAGAAGCCCAAAAACAGACCTATCAGGAAGCAGCCTATCAGATTTACAGCAAATGTGCCCATCGGAAATGATCCATGAAACATACCGCTACTCCATTTCCCAATCAGAAAACGCCCGCAGGTGCCGACAAAACCGCCGCAGCCTGCAATTAACATAGCTTTTATCATAACTGAATAAATTAGATATAGTTTTGATTATTATTTTTAGCTTATACAACCGTATAGCTACTAATATAACCGGATAGGATGCTATTTGTTCAATAAATGATTAAAGCAAAGTCATTACTCTTGATGTGAATTCACTTCGATCCAAGCTATATGAAAGCCAATTTATTTTAAATCCACGGCGCTCCATTCCTCTTAACCAAGTCATCTGACGCTTTGCAAATTGATGTATGGCTATTTCCAATTGAGATTTCATCTCTTCATATGACAGTTTACCCAACACATGCAACGTAAGATATTTATATTCAAGACCATAATATATAAGATCCTCGGGGTCGATTCCTGAATCTATCAAACCTTTCACTTCATCAATCATTCCTGCATCAAGACGCTTCTGAAGGCGTTCGGAAATTCTTGCACGTCTGACGTCTCTGGGGACATCAACGCCTATTATGACAGAATCAAGAGGAGATGCATTCTTTCGATCCGCTTTCAATGCCTCTTCCGGATGCTGTAGATAATACTCTTCGATTTCAATTGCACGTATTGCACGTTTAACCGTATCTACATCCGTAATATTATGCAGTACTTTGTAACCTTTGAGAATCTCTATAAGCCTTTCGAGAGGTTCAGAACTTAACCGGTCTCTCAATTCTTTATTTTCCGGCACTTCAGGCATAACGATACCACTCAAGGCAGCTTCGACATACATGCCTGTACCCCCACATAACACCGGTTGGTGACCTCTTGATTTGATGTCATCAAGTGTCCGTGTAAAGTCTTGAAGGTAACGGTGAAGATTATATTTTTCTCCGGCGTCGCAGATATCTATTAAATGATAAGGGACATCCCCATATTCATCAAGATCTTTTCCCGTGCCCAAATCCATCCCACGATAAACCTGTCGGGAGTCTCCACTGATAATTTCTCCTGACAATGCTTTAGCTATGTCGACCGCCCTTCCGGTCTTTCCAGACGCCGTCGGTCCTACAATAGTAATGATCTTCACCGTAAAGAATTACTTTTTCTACTGCTACCTGTAAACCGTCTCCACCAACGTTTAAATCTGAACATCGTAGTGTCAGAATTGAACATCGAAACTTCAATCCACTTGTCATCCTGAAAATCAAGATTAGATTTTCTTACATCGATTAAGTTTAATGTTGGAGTATATGTCTTTATCTTAGACTTACGGAATCCTTCCTCGTCAAAAGTTTTTTCAGTCAGCAGTATCGTGGCGAGACGAGTTGTGTCAGCAACTGATATCTCGGCAAGTTTGCCGGGATTATGAGTGTACAGATATTTGATTTTCTCATAATCCATCCATTCTCCATCAACATTCATTTCCTGATAGTCGGATATATCGCCGTCAAGAAAATAAAAATATCTTAGGAGACTATGGTTGCTCAAGTCATTAGACCTTCGTCCAAAGAAAAATCGGAGTTCACCATTATCATATCCTGTCATTTTCCCTATAATCCTCTTGACTTCGGCAGCAGGAATACCATTCATTGTTCTCTTGGTAAAGAAAGGGGTATCTATCACCTCTTTATACACCGCTTTTGGATCAATTGCATGAGGATCTACAAAAATATAATTGCCACATATTACATAAAATCGTAAATATGTCTTAGCTGTCATATCATTAAGTTGATCCGGTGTGATGATCTCGTTGTTGTCTTTCATATCAAGATATAAATTATAATACCTCGCTATGAAATAAAGCTCATCAAGAAGGAATACGATAATTGTCAACCACGTAAAAATATACCAATCTCTCGCATTGATATTAATGTTGACATAAAACACTTCATAATATATCCAAATCAATAATGATAAAATGCCAAATACAGCTGTCAGATTCCTCAATTGGAACTGAGCTTCCGACTCAAGTATATTGCCCCAAACACCTCTTTCATGTGAATCGCCATTTTTTAATCTACAGTCCACGCAAATATGCAAGGAATGACGCCGTGAAATCATAATCAAAATAGCGATGAAGGCAACCGGATTGAAGATCAATGAAGGGACAAACGGATTTATAAAGAAAACAAGTTCATCTGGAATGCCATCAATCCCCCAGGCATAAATCACGTTTAAGGCAATCGTAACAAAGGAATAAGCCAGAAGACAGTACAAAAATGCATAGGGGACTATCATACATGACGAGTTCCTGCTTGCATTCGAATTGTAGATATAAACATAGAGGAACGCTGCACTGATAATAGAGATTACTGGTGACAGATAGAACGGCAATAGCTTAGAAAACGCCATCATTGCGATGACTGTCACCAATCCCACTGTCAAATTCTTCCATAAATTATACAGCTGGATGCTGTTTACTTTTCCGAGATCCTCCATAAGGCACTCCTCTTACAATATTCAAGTTAATTTTCCCGATTCTTAATTCCTTATTTTAAATTATTATTAAGGAAATCAAGAACCTTCCTATACAGTTGCACCCTTGCATTACACATTCCAAGGCTATGTTCAAATCCGGCATAAGCCATCATATCAAATATGCCGCCCTCTGAATTCAACTTGGAAGCATATTTCAGTGTATTATAGAAATGCACATTGTCATCACTGGTCCCGGACATAATCAACAGACGGGCATCAACATTTTCTGTATATGCCATAGCTGAAGACTTTTCATATCCTGTTGAATTCTGTCCCGGTGTCAACATATATCTCTCGGTGTAGATGGAATCGTAAAAACGCCAGTCTGTGACAGGCGCCATTGCTATTCCTGCCTTAAATGGAGAATCTTTTGATCCAAGCTCCATAAGGGTCATATAACCACCATAACTCCACCCAAAACATGCCATTCTGGAAGCGTCTACGTAAGGCAAAGATGCAAAATACTTAGCGCCGGCAATCTGATCCTGACTCTCGAGGACTCCAAGCTGTTTATACACGGAATAAGTCCATTTTGTATTTTTAAAACCGGTTCCTCTTCCATCCACACAAGCAATTACATATCCCTGAGACGCATAATAATACATTGCCCCCATCTTCCATTGGTTCTTGACTTCCTGAGATTCCGGGCCATTGTATTGCGTCATCAGAAGTGGATATTTTTTTGAAGGATCAAAATTTGAAGGCTTTATAATATAAGCATCCATGTCTTCGCCCACGGCATTTTTCACTTTAAGAAATTCCATCTTGGGGGCATCAACATACTTTTGTGCGTAAGTCGTGTTCAATTCCACATCAGCGAGCTTAACTCCTTTTGAATTATAAAGTCGGTATTGCGTTGGAATGGAAGCACTGCTATATGACAAAAGATAATATGCAAAATCTTTGCTAAATCTTGCAGAAGCAGTTCCCTCCTCCTTATTCATCAATTTAAAAACGCCTTTTGAGTCTACTGATGCTAAATTGCGATTGATAGCGCCGAGAGATGTGGTCTGCATATAGTGGATGCCGGTACGTGCGTCTGAACCATAATAATCTGTAACATAGAATTCTCCTTTTGTGATCTGGCGCTTCATGGTTCCATTGTAATCATATTGATAAAGATGACGATAACCGCTACGGTCACTTCCGATCACAAATGATGTTTTACCATATTTTACCATCTGATAAGCTTTAGGGCTTAACCAGGCTTCGGATGATTCAGTTAGAATCTGCTTTCCGACAGTAGATGCGGGATTAACGCTAAATAAACGTAGATTATTCTGATCCCTATTCAATATCATAACCATCAGACGCTCCCCATTGCCGTCAAATTCCATTGATGGAACATAATCAGTCTCGGAAATGGGTAGATCCATCTTTTTAACAACTCTGTTGTCTACATGATAGGCGTGAACACTCACAATAGAGTTCGGGTAACCGGCTAAAGGATATTTGTAGTTATATTGAGCCGGGTAAGGATCTCCCAGCGGATCGCTGTCACAATAACTACGGTAGTTGTCGAATGAATATGTAGGGACATTCGACTCATCAAAACGGATAAACGCCAAAACAGAATCATCTGCACTCCATCTCATGGTGTTCGTCACGCTGAACTCTTCTTCATATCCCCAATCGGGAGAACCGTTTATAACCCGGTTTACAGCCCCGTCTTTTGTTACCGCTATATCGGTCTTATAATCTATATTCGATACATATATATTATTATCACGGGTATAGGCTATCAGCCTGCCGTCATGCGACATAGTTGCGTTCCTTTGCGGCCCGTTTTCACTGACCTTAGCAAGAGTGGAACGCATTGTATCATAGACATAGTAATCCGCAGTGAAACTGTGACGATAGATCTTGGTTGTATTGTTCCAAAGCAATATCTTCCTCCCATTATCACTTATCTCATACCCGTCAAAATCAGATATCTTCAAGTCTCCCTTTATACCTGATATGCTAAACAACACTCCAGTCTTCTTGCCGGTTTTATAGCTGAAAGTCTCTATCGACTGACCGTCATCACTAATCGCGGCATAAGAAACACCGTCAGACAATGGGGTCATGTCTTTAACTGCTTTCGGAGCCGAAATACCGGGAGCACAATATTCTTCCACAGTAAGCGGATTTGCATACGACAGAAATGTCGAGCAAGCTAAAAATCCGGATATTATAATAGAATTTTTTAGATTCATGAAAAATTATTAAGAACGGGGGTTATTTGATAACAGACTTATTGGATAAAGTTAGATAGACAATATTAAGAAAGGCCGAAGATAGGTATCAGACGTAAGTTGTCTCATCATCAATTATTGATGATGAGACAACTTACAATCAATAAGCTCTTGCTATAATTACACGACGTTTCGAAGGTTTGCCTGTAACCATACACACTCCTTCCTCTTCTTCTCCATCAAGAGGGATGCATCGTATTGTCGCTTTCGTTTCCTCCTTGATTCTCTCTTCTGTTTCAGAAGTGCCATCCCAATGTGCAAGGAAAAATCCTCCATTTTCGATTTTTTCCTTAAACTCGTCGTAAGAATCGACTTTATATGTATGAGCCTCACGAAGCTTTAGTGCCCGCTCATAGAGACTCTTTTGTATGTCATCAAGTTCGTTGACAATTCTGTCTTCGATTCCTTCAAGAGAAACAGTCTCCTTTTCGAGAGTGTCGCGGCGCATTATCTCGACAGTTCCATTTTCAAGATCACGAGTTCCTATCGCAAGACGGACAGGGACTCCTTTCAATTCATAATCGGCAAACTTGAAACCTGGACGGCGGTTGTCTGCGTCATCATATTTAACGCTCACCCCACGTTTCTTGAGTTCAGCCACAATAGGATCTACAGCTTTTGAAATCTCGGATAGTTGCTCATCGTTCTTATAGATTGGAACTATAACAACCTGTATCGGAGCCAAATCCGGAGGCAGCACAAGACCATTGTCATCAGAATGGGTCATGATAAGGGCGCCCATCAATCGCGTGGAAACGCCCCAAGAATTTGCCCACACATATTCCGGCTTATTATCCTTATTCATGAATGTCACATCAAATGCCTTGGCAAAATTTTGTCCGAGATTATGAGATGTGCCGGATTGAAGAGCCTTACCATCCTGCATCATTGCCTCAATGGTGTAAGTATTGATAGCTCCCGCAAAACGTTCGTTATCAGACTTCACGCCAATAATTACCGGCATTGCCATGTGTTTCTCTGCAAATTCAGCATACACATTAATCATCATTTTTGTTCTTGCCTCCGATTCTTCTGCTGTGGCATGGGCACAATGGCCTTCCTGCCAAAGGAATTCCGATGTGCGAAGAAACATTCTGGTTCGCATCTCCCAACGCATCACGTTTGCCCATTGATTAATAAGCAAAGGGAGATCTCGATAGCTATGCACCCAGTTTTTATATGTTCCCCAAATGATCGTCTCGGAAGTGGGTCTGATGATATATTCCTCTTCAAGCTTTGCCGCCGGATCTACAATCACACCGCTGCCGTCCGGAGCATTCTTAAGACGATAGTGAGTGACAACAGCACATTCTTTTGCAAAGCCTTCAACATGTTCTGCTTCACGACAAAGGTAAGATTTAGGTATCAGCAAAGGGAAATATGCATTCTGGATACCAGTATCCTTAAACATTTTATCGAGTGTCTGTTGCATTTTTTCCCAAATAGCATATCCATATGGCTTTATCACCATACAGCCTCTCACCGCACTTTGCTCGGCGAGATCTGCCTTAACAACAAGTTCGTTATACCATTTGGAGTAGTCTTCACTACGTTTTGTAAGATTTTTTAATTCTTTTGCCATGACTTAGAGGTCGAAACAATTTATTAGTTTACAAAGTTACTAAAAAAATCACCATTCTCAATATGTGAAGGCAATAATTTTAATCTTTGCTATCTCTTTACCTTATGCGGTCTACAGCTTTCAATCTATTATGGTCTCTCACCATACAGCCATAGGCAAGCAAAATCCCCGCTATTGCAATAACCGGACAAAGCGCAACAGATGACCACCCTATTCTACCACCTTCTATTGCAGTATATCCGAGACATCCGGCTGTCGCACCTGAGGCTATCACAAACATAAGCGACACAAGACAAATCTTCTTCTGAAGGGTAAGATTTTTAAACAAAAAGATATCGATCAGAAGTAGTGACACTGTCGTCAGCGAGAGTACGAAGAAGTACCATGTATGATAGTTGACATCAACCCCGCCAGTGGCTATGCCTTCTTGGGAAAAACCAAGACTTGTAAAATTGTATGTGAAATCTGTGGTCTGAACTTGACCAAGCGAACAGAATGTGAAACACCCCATAACAACTGCCGCCACCAGTAGCAGGACGGATTGCCAACGCTGAATTACCATTGTGTTTTTACTTTTTATAGTTTATAATTTTCGAACTACAAATTTATAGAATTTCTATGAAATAAACATCTTATTCATAAGAAAAGCTAAATATTTTAATTAATTTATGAGAAAGTTTAATCACATGCATTTTTCGGCACGGCATTTGTTATAACTTGTAGCAAGGGCAATCCAAACGTCCTTGCTACATCTAATCCCCAAATCAAAACCAAGATAATATGGCTGCACCCCAATATATGCCCATTCATAACAAAATTAATGTTCTGCTTGACAATGGCAGTCTTCACGAAGCATTTGCTTTATTAAAAGACAATTTGACAGTTTTTTCCGATCCTTATGTTTCTGACAAGTTGAATAAACTTGAAGAAACCTACAAATATATGATTCATTATCTTGTGGAAGGATATGCTGACAAAGGAAGAGATGAAATGCTCTCTGAACTGATAAACGATCTCCGCACCATCAATGACTCCATCTTGCGAAACAGCATAATGGCTGACAGCCCGGATGTCTATTCTTCCACTAAAAGATTCGGAAACATCAGAAAGGTGTCACTTTATCAAAGACTTGAGAATTATATCGACGCCTATTCAAATGCTATGTTGGCGGCGGGTACCGACAGCGCCTCCCAATACCAAAAAAAATCTGAAGAAGCGCTTGACGCTCTGTTTTCATACGTCTGGACAATGTTCGGAGCAAGAGAGGAAGAATACAGATTTTTATCTAAAGCGGTTACTGAATATGATCATCCTTTCGCGTTTAAAGCTCAGATGATCTCTGCTCTTTTATTGGGGTGCCTGTCCTATTATGACAAGAATGCCTTTACTGCTCTTATAGATATTTACGAGGCGGACATCGACCAAAAACTTTCTGCGAGAGCTCTGACCGCCATAGTGCTCGTGGTTGCATCCAACCCCGAAAGAATAAAAAAAGACCCTAAGCTTAAAGCAAGACTCTCTCTTTGGCAAGATTCAATAATATCATATCGGAGATTAAGGGAGGTCTTGATGAATGTGATACGCACAAGAGACACCGAGCGCATTTCTTCCAAAATGAAGAATGAAGTCCTTCCTGAACTGATGAAACTCAGGCCCGACATTCTGAATAAGTTGAAAAACGTATCTGAAGAGTCTGATATGGAAATGCTTGACATCAATCCCGAGTGGGAAGAGATTCTTAATAAAAACGGACTCGGCGACAAAATTAAGGAGCTTACGGAAATGCAAATGGAAGGCGCAGACGTGATGATGGTGGCATTTTCAAATTTGAAAAATTTCCCATTCTTCAACACGGTTTCTAACTGGTTCTTGCCATTCACTAATAATCATTCTGAAATTGCTTCTTTGTCAAATGAGTTTGGAGCTTTCAATGAGCTGCTTGACATGGATGGAGTGATGTGTGATTCCGACAGGTATTCATTCGCGTTTTCCCTCAACAAAATGCCTGAGGCTCAAAGGAAGATGATGACAGAAAGAATGAATGAACAAATGACTCAGCTTAAAGAGGTCATGGCAGACAGGAAGTTAAAATCAAGTGTCCCCGAATTTGATTCTGAAGTCACTAAATATGTCAGAGATATCTATCGTTTCTTTAAATTATTCAGAAGAAAAGCAGATTTCAACGATCCGTTTAAAAATCCTATAGATTTCCGGTCATTGCCATTTCTTAATGATGTGCTTTCAGATATGGAAATTGTAAATCTGGTAGGCGAATTCTATTTTAAACGAGGATATTATGCTGAAGCGCTCCCCATGCTTATGCTGATAGAGAAGGAAAACCCTCAGGATAATTTATTGTGGGAAAAAATCGGTTACTGCCACAACGCCCTCAACAATGTCTCCGAAGCTATTTTATGGTATAAAAAAGCGGAACTGCTCAATCCGGAAAGCCTGTGGCTTATAAAGAAACTTGCAGTGTGCTACAGAATGACAGGCAAATATTCTGATGCTGCCGAGTATTACGCCAAAGCACTTGAAGCTGATCCCGACAACTATTCCTTGCTTATGAGTGCAGGCAACTGCCTTCTTGAAGCAGGAGACTACCAAGCGGCGATAGCAAATTATTATCATGCTGATTATGTCAAACCCGAAAGGCTATCGTCATGGAGGGCGTTGGGTTGGGCGGAGCTGCTCAACGGCAACAAATTAAAAAGTCTCGGATACTATGAAAAGATAATTGGTTCCGGCAATGCAACCGCAAACGATAATCTGAACGCAGGGCATCTGTATTATCTGACAGGAAATTTAAAAAAGGCTGTTGGATGCTACAAGACATGCGCATGCGCAAAAGGTTTCGGCATGAAGAAACTTGAAGAAAGCATACATGAAGACCTCGACACAATTGAGAAAGCTGGTGGAAATGCCCAAGAATTAAACCTGCTGCTCGACAAAGTAAAATATGACTTATAAGCAATTATAAGCACTAATTGAAAAAGCCGCTTCCCGGAATCCGGGAAGCGGCTTTTTCATGATATAGTCTATTTTATCTTCTGAGATCTTCTTCAATTTTTTCCACTGCCAAAGATAACTCTTTGGCATATGGAAGACGGTCATTTATTGCCGAAATTCCATGGAGCACAGTGGCATGACGTCTGTTTAATTTCTGCCCGATGGCAGAAGACGAAAGCGATGTCAGTTTATGGCAAAGATACATAATCACCTGACGCGCGTCTGCTATATCTCTTACCCGGCTCTTCGAAAAGATGACATCCGGATTCAGCCGATAGAACTCTGCAGTGGCTTCGACTATCATATCAAAATTGATAGTTTTCTGTTCTACCTTCTTAATCGAATGCTGCATCACTTCTTGAGCAAGCTGAAGAGTGATCGGGACATTTAAATTAATTGATCTTAGATATATGCCCATCACAATTCCTTCGAGCTCTCTGACGGACCCTGTAGCCCTTTCCGCGATAAGATCTATCACCTCAGCAGGAAGGCTAAGACCATTTTTCGATGCCTTGAATGTAAGAATCCTTTTACGAAGAGCAAGATCCGGTTTAGGCAATTGTTCTGTGATTCCCCATTTGAAACGGTCAATAAGCCTGTCGGCGATTCCATCAAGCTCCATCGGAGGACGGTCGCATGTAAACACCAACGCCTTGCCATTCTGGTGAAGATGATTGAATATAGGGAAAAGCACATTTGCAGTACCGTCCTTATGGCTTAATTCCTGAAGATCGTCGATCAGCAACACATCCATTTGCTGAAACCAATTCAGGAAGCTTGGAATCTGCTTGTGTATTGTGGCGTTTGCCATAAGGTTCTGAAATTGACGCAAAGTGACAAACAACACTTTTGCATTAGGATTCCTTTCCTTAACCCTAATACCTATTGCCTGAATCAAGTGGGTCTTTCCTACTCCGACATCCCCATAAAGAAAAAATGGATTGAAATCATTCTTACCGGGGTTATTGGCTATATATTCCGCAATTGTAAATGGAAGGCGGTTGCTTTCGCCTATACAATAATTCTCGAAAGTAAGCGACTCATTAAGCTGCGGATCAAAATCAGGAGTCCTGTCATTTTTCTTATCCCCTACCGGAGACATTGACTGCATCGACTGAATAAACTTATTTTTTACCGCATGGCTCTTTTGAGAACCCATGATGGTCACCTTTGAGTCATTATCGTTGCGGATTATAAAGAGCTCATAATCGAGCTGCACTCCTTCACCATATACCTTTTTAAGAGTGCCGGATAAAATAGAATAGAACTCATCCTCATATTTTTCATAAAAAAATCTGGAAGGAATTCCTAATGTAAGGCGGTTGTTTTCGAAATGCAAAGGTTTAGCCGGTGAAAACCAAGTTCTTGTCTTGGTTTCACCTATATTATCCCGGATAATCTCGAGACAACGGTTCCATTTTATTTTATAGTCTTCTGTCATGGTGATACTGTAAACGGGAATGCAAAATAACTACAAAAAAAAGAGAAAAAAAAGAGTCTTTGCTATTGCAAAATTCGATTTTTTATAATATTAAGCATATCAGAACAATAAAAAACACAAAAGTCTTTCACCTGATTTCAGGTAAAAGACTTTTGTGTTAAGAATTCTGATTAACTATTCTTAGAAATTGTTTAAATTTATTTGTCGAAGGAATTGAGAGGATTTGTCGAGCAGATTTTTGATATTTATGATGGAGTTATGGGGTT
>CAMTMX010000065.1 GCA_947073495.1 uncultured Porphyromonadaceae bacterium | reverse complement strand
ATAACTCATAAAAATATGCAAAATACACAACTAACTTTAAAAAGACTTCTTGGAAGATTGCTTTGTAGTGGAGCCGCAGTAGCTGTCTCTTTGTCTGTGGCATCGTGTGAGTCACACAATCATGCTGAACACGACCACGACCATGATCATGGGAGCGAGACGGAGGTTCATGACCATGAACATATCAAAGGGGAAGATAAACATTCAGAAGATAAACACTCAGAAGATAAACATGCCGAAGGGATTCACATGGAGCCTGAGGATGCGGAAAGGTATGGTGTCTCAATCGTGGAGATACAGCCTGGAGATTTCCGTGAGGCTGTGAAAGCTGCGGCAGAGGTTCTCCCGTCATCATCAGATGTTGCGACTGCGAGCGCCTCCACCTCCGGAATGGTTAATCTTGCTGCAGGAATCACCCAGGGTTCAGTGGTGAAAGCCGGTCAGGTAATCGCCAGAATTAAATCAACGGGAGTAAGCGGTGGAGATGTGAATGCCGCCGGGAAAATCGCTGTTGAGAACGCAAAGCGGGAACTTGACCGTGTGACACCTTTGCTTAAAGAAGGACTTATCACTAAAAAAGAATATAATGATGCTCTCGCAGCTTACAATGCGGCATTGGCGGCATATAGTCCGAGCGCAGCATCAGGGGCAGTCGTTGCACCGAAGTCCGGTGTGATAACGGGCATCACAGCCGGAGAAGGGGCTTTCGTAAACACCGGAGACCCGGTTGCTGTCATTTCCGGATCAGGAAGACTTACCCTTCGTGCGTTGTTGCCGGTGAGGCATGCGTCATTGCTCCCTTTGCTGAGCGGAGTGGTCATAACTCCCCACGGATCAGAAGGGTCACCGGTAGATCTTAGCCAATATGGGGGTAAACTTCTTTCCTCTACATCTGCCTCTTCGACTGAAACGCCGGGATATATCCCCGTGTATTATACATTTGAAAACAGTGCACCTGTGGTTGCCGGCAGTGCTGCGGAGGTTTTTCTGCAGGGTTCCAACCGTCAGGGCGTGATTTCGGTGCCTGTGGAAGCCATGTCTGAGCAGCTTGGCGAGAAATTCGTGTATGTCAAGACAGGAGGTCATGAATATGAGAAGAGGCATGTCAAGACCGGAGCCTCAAACGGAACTAATGTTGAGATTCTCTCGGGTTTGAAGCCAGGTGAAAATGTGGTTGTCGGAGGTGTGTCATTCGTGCGGCTTGCTGAGCAGTCTACAGCAGTGCCGGAAGGACATTCACATAACCATTGATGCAAAATGAATTGTTGTTACCGATTTTTATTTGAAGAAGGATGTTAAACAAAATCATAAAAGGATCTCTCGACAATCGTCTTGCCGTTGTGGTTATGACGGGTCTGTTGTTGATTGCCGGAGTAATCGTCATGATGAGGATGGATGTGGATATTTTTCCTGATCTGAACGCTCCTACTGTTGTGGTCATGACTGAGGCTCCGGGAATGGCACCGGAGGAGATTGAGACAACAGTGACTTATCCAGTTGAAACTGCAGTAAACGGTGCTTCCGGTGTGAGACGCGTGAGATCAGCCACAACCACCGGTTTCTCTGTTGTCTGGGTAGAGTTTGACTGGAACACGGATGTCTATCTTGCGAGACAGATCGTATCGGAAAAGCTTTCTGAGATAGAAGGGGCATTGCCCCCGGGCACGGGTAGCCCCACTCTTGGTAGTCAGTCATCTATTCTCGGAGAGATGATGATCATTGGGCTCACATCTTCTGATTCAACCGTGAACCTACAGGATTTGAGAACCCTTGCAGACCAACAGATCCGCCCGCGTCTGCTTGCACTTGGCGGAGTTTCTCAGGTGTCGGTGATCGGAGGAGATGCCAAAGAGTATCAGATTAGGTTATGTCCGGCTAAAATGCAGCGGCATAATATATCGTTGACACAGGTTAAAGACGCTACAACCGGAATGAACCGCAATGTTGCAGGCGGTGTGATATATGATTATGGCAACGAATATATCGTCAAGGGGGATTTGAGTACTAAAGACCTTGAGGAGCTTGCCAACACATCAGTAGGAGGTGATGCTGCGAACCCTGTCAGGTTGGCGGATATAGCGGAGATTGCAATAGGCACAGAGGAACCGCGTCTTGGAGTTGCATCAGTGCGCACGGAGCCCGCTGTTCTGCTCACGGTAGCTAAACAACCCGGGGCAGGCACGATCGGTTTGACAGAAAAAATAGATGCAGAACTTGAGACTCTGTCACATACATTCCCTAAAGGGGTGGAGATTCACACGGATATTTTCCGTCAGGCTGATTTTATCAGCAATTCAATCTCCAATCTTCAGGAATCCCTGTTTGTGGGAGCGATTTTTGTAATAGTGGTTCTTTTCTTCTTCCTTCAGAATGTCAGGACCACTGTCATTTCGCTGGTGGCACTTCCCTTGTCAGTGCTTGTCACGTTGATAGCACTCTATTTTATGGGCTTTTCCATCAACACCATGAGTCTTGGCGGAATCGCCATAGCAATCGGTTCTCTTGTGGATGACGCCATAGTCGATGTGGAGAATGTCTATAAGAGATTGCGTCAGCGTAAGGATACGGGTGAAAGTATAATAAAAATAGTCTATGATGCGTCAAGAGAGGTGAGAATGCCGATTTTCAATTCCTCTCTGATAATCATGGCTTCTTTCCTTCCCTTGTTTTTCCTACACGGCATGGAAGGACGGATGCTGAAACCACTCGGAATATCATTCATTGTGTCTTTGGTGGCGTCAACTATCGTTGCACTTACTGTCACCCCCGTGTTGTGTTCATACTTGCTTGGCAGCAAGAAGGCGTTGTCTCATCTTGACCGTCAGCCCTGGCTTGCCCATAAACTGAGTGTGGCATACGAATCCTCTTTGCGAAAGGCTTTGGCATCCCCCAAACCGTGGCTTATAGGAACTGCGGCATTATTCCTTATATCCTTAGGGCTGTTTTTTACACTTGGCAGAAGTTTCCTTCCTCCATTCAACGAAGGATCGCTTACAATAAATGTCAGCACATTGCCCGGCATATCACTTGACCGCAGTGATGCTATGGGAAGAGAGGCGGAAAAGATAATATTGTCTATCCCCGAAATAAAGACTGTGGCGAGAAAAACCGGTAGGGCGGAACTTGACGAACACTCACTGGGTGTGAACGTAAGCGAAATAGAAGCCCCCTACAAGCTTGACACGGGGAGGACTCGCAGGGAAATGGTGGCTGAACTAAGAGATAAACTTGCCCATCTTCCGGGTGTGAACGTGGAGATCGGACAGCCAATCTCACACAGAATTGACGCCATGCTTTCGGGAACGGAGGCACAGATAGCCATCAAACTGTTCGGACCGGATCTTTCCACTCTTAACTCACTCGGCAATAAAATCCGAGGGGTTGTAAAAGAGGTTCCCGGAGTGGTTGATGCCAACATAGAGCAGCTGATGGAGCGTCCGCAACTCGATATCCGTCCGCGTCGCGACATGCTTGCATATTATGGCATATCCCTTTCAGAATTTGCTGACTTTATCGGAGTGGCGATGGCTGGCGAGGCGGTGTCGCAGGTGTATGAAAACGGTTATCCCGTCAACCTGACACTCAGGGTGGAGTCGGATGCACGCAATTCAATTGAAAGCATCAAGTCTCTGATGATTGATTCTCAAAAGGGAAAGATTCCACTGAGCGCAGTGGCAGATGTGGTTTCAACGTCCGGACCTAATGCTGTGAACAGAGAGAATGTCAGCCGGCGGATCGTGATCTCCGCCAATGTCGACGGCAGGGACTTAAGAAGTGTGGTTGACGATATCAGCAAGAAGGTGGATGAGGAAATAGAGTTGCCTGGAGGCTATTTTGTAAACTATGGAGGACAGTTCGAGAGTGAACAGTCGGCATCGCGCACCCTTGCATTAGTTTCGATAATTTCTATCGTGATCATTTTCCTTCTGCTCTATGGTCAGTATCACAGCGGCATAAAAGCGGGAATCATCATGCTCAACATGCCTTTGGCTCTAATTGGTGGAGTCCTTATCTTGAGAATGACCTCCGGAGAAATGAACATTCCGGCAATTATCGGGTTTATTTCACTGATGGGTATCGCCACACGCAACGGTATGCTATTGATGTCGAGATACGAAACATTGCGACATGAAGGGGAGGATTTGTTGGAGACAATCCTTCATGGATCAGCCGACCGATTGAACCCTATCCTTATGACGGCATTGAGTTCCGCATTGGCACTCATTCCACTTGCCGTGGGAGGTCATCTTCCGGGAAATGAGATTCAGTCGCCGCTTGCAATCGTGATTTTGGGCGGTTTGCTATCCTCGACAATATTGAATATCTTTGTAGTCCCAATTATTTACTATATTGAAAACAGACGTCGTAAATAACGGCACTTAAAAAGTTTAATAAATGAAAAGCACTTTCCTGACTATTGCCTTATCGGCAGCAGCCTTCGTGAGCGCAAACGCCAATGATTTTGACAGGGCGTTGAATCTCCTCATAAGTAATAATCTTGAAGCAAAGGTGGTTTCACAGCGCGGAGTCTCAGAAGTGGAGGCTCTGAAGGCGGAAAATGTCTTGGGAGGTCCCGAGGCGGAGTTTTCAAGGGTTTGGGGCAACAACGAGGAGATCGGGAACAAATTTGGAGTTTCCGTGAGTCAGGGGTTTGACTGGCCCGGACTATATTCCGCCCGAAGGAAAGCTGCCAAAACGTCAGAATCGGCATTGGAGTTTCTCAGGGCTTCTGCCATGCTTGATGCCAGGCGGGATGCAAGAGTTTTACTGATTGACTATATTCACAATCAGCAGCTTTTAGACCTCCAGAATCATTATGCAGAGCGTCTTGACAGCATGGAGGCTTATTACAAGCGTGCGGCTGAGGAGGGTCTTGAGACGAGACTTGACTACAATAAGACTGTGCTGGAGAGAATCAGGGTGCATAGAGAACTTCATCAACTTGAAAGAGACAGGGATGCTTTGATCATCCGAATACAGGCTTTCAACGGAGGAATGTCACCAAATGAGGTCTTGTCTCTGGTAGGTAAGGATTATCCGGCAGTGGACCGCAGCAGGCTTTCTGCTGTCTTGTCGCAAGTGGAAGAACGTGATCCCGGTTATGCGGCGGCGAGACTTCAGGCTCAGGCTGCACGGGAAAAGGTGAAAGTGGAGAAATTGTCTGGTCTTCCCGGTTTTTCCATAGGATATGAGCATGAAACCGAAGCTGGTGGCGGATTCAATGGTTTCTCCGTGGGGATAAGCCTTCCATCCTGGTCAAGAAAACATGCCAGGAAGGCAGCGGTCATCGAAGCTGAATTAGCAGAAAAAGATGCAGAGATAGCGCTGATCCAAAGGAAAGCGGATCTTGAATCAGATCTTGTCCAGCTTGATTATTACGAGCATGCGATAGAAGAAAGTTCTCTGATAGTCAACGATGATGCCCCTATCCAGTTGTTGCGCAAGGCTCTTGTGGCGCAGCAGATCACATTGCTCAACTACATAGATGAAGAGAATTATTTCTTGCAGGCACATCGCGACTATATCGACCTGGTATATGAGTATCAGCTTGCTTTGGCAAGACTGATGTATTACGAGTAAACGATACATTGACAGTGCTGGTGATGGAATCATAGAGATATCATTACCTCTCAGGATAGAGACAGCCCACCTTGAATTCAGGGTGGGCTGTCTGCATTATCGCGGAAATACCTAAATAGGGGTATTCCCGCGATAGTGTTTTACCTGAAAATTGGTATTTCGGCAGTTTTAATTTCCATCTAATTTTGCAAAAAAAAATGTTATGTTAAAAAAAATCTTCATTGCTTTTTTATTGATAGCTATCTCAGTGGTTTATGCTAATGCGGAATCTACAAATGTGTCTGATGCCAACATTACGGGACATGTTGTTGATAAGGATACAGGTGAACACATCCCCGGATGTCTTGTCGTGATCCTTAATTCAGAATATGCAACAATGACAGATGCTTCCGGACATTATATATTTCGGGATTTGTCTCCGGGGGAATATGAAATTCAAGTTTCTTTTATGGGGTATCTCACTCAAAAGAAATCGACATCAGTCACCGCCAATAAGACTGTTGAACTCAATTTCGAGGTTGAGGAAGATGCCTTTATGCTTGACCAGGTTGTGGTGACATCATCAAAGACAGAAACCCGTCGCAAGGAGAGTCCGTCGCTTGTAAATGTAATGTCAGGTAAAACATTCCTTAATGTAGGAGCTTGTTCGCTTGCTGACGGTCTCGATTTCCAACCGGGAGTAAGAGTTGAAAACGATTGCCAAAATTGTGGTTTCACCCAAGTTCGAATCAATGGTCTTGACGGTCATTATTCCCAGATATTGATGAATTCTCGTCCCGTGTTTTCTGCTTTGGCGGGAGTATATGGACTTGAGCATATTCCAGCCAATATGATAGACCGGGTTGAAGTGATGAGAGGTGGTGGTTCCGCATTGTTCGGATCTTCGGCAGTGGGTGGTACAATAAATATAATTACTAAAGATCCTCTCTCTAATTCAGCTCAAGTTGCCCACACACTGACTTCAATCGGACCTTCAGGTGCGCTTGACAACAATACTACCGTCAACGCCTCTGTAGTTACTGATAACAATAAGGCAGGTATCTTCGTATACGGACAAAGCCGCTATCGTGATGGATATGATGACAATAAGGATGGTTTTACTGAAGTGGCACAACTGAAGAGCCAGACTTTGGGGGCACGCACCTTTTTCAGAACATCCACGGACTCGAAATTGACACTCGAATATCATAACACACATGAATATCGTAGAGGAGGTGACCAACTTGATCAGCCTGCGCATATTGCTTATATTGCGGAACAGGTGGATCATAATATCAATGCCGGGGAAGCCACTTTTGACTGGTGGCTACGCGACCGACGGGATAAACTATCATTTTTTGCTGCCACACAAAGCACAAAACGCCAAAGCTATTATGGCTCCGGTATGGATCCGGACGCCTATGGCAGAACTACAGACATTGTCATCACCGGAGGCTCGCAATGGATTCACCCTATCGATAAATTTCTCTTTATGCCATCTGAGCTGGTGGCTGGACTCGAATATTCTTTCAACCGACTTCATGACATTACGATCGGCTATGGGCACGATATTCTCCAAAAAGTGCATATTTACAGCGGATATCTTCAGAATGAGTGGAAAAATGAGCGTTGGGGCTTTCTTGTAGGTGCGCGAGTAGATAAACATTCACTTATAAAAAATGCCATAGTTTCTCCTCGTGTGAACATCCGTTATAACCCTACTGACAATTATAATTTCAGATTGTCATATTCCACAGGATTCCGTTCTCCACAGGCATACGATGAGGACTTCCATGTTGCCATTGTTGGAGGTGAAAGGGTTGTCACGGTGCTTGCTCCGGGATTGAAACAGGAAAGTTCCCAAAGTGTCAGTCTTTCTGCTGATATCTATCAAAGATTTGGCGATGTACAGACAAATTTTTTGGTGGAAGGTTTTTTCACAGATCTCAAAGATGTTTTTGCCTTGCGTCAGCTTGATGGGCTTGATGAAAACGGCAATGCGGTTCTTGAACGCTACAATGGTTCCGGAGCGCGTGTCTTGGGCATGAACCTTGAGGCGAAGGCTTTCTTTTCAAGTCGTTTTGATATTCAGGGTGGTGTGACTCTACAGCAAAGCCGTTATAAGAAACCGGAGGTGTGGAGTGATAATCCGGATGTCCCGGCGGTCAGAAAAATGTTTCGCACACCTGATATTTATGGATATTTCACGGCAAACTGGAAGATTTTAAATTCTCTCCGAGCCACTTTTACCGGCACCGGTACGGGACCGATGCTGGTTCAGCATATGGAGGGCTCAGGCACAGATGTAGACCTGGCGGTGACGACACAATCTTTTTTTGATGCGTCGTTGAAGCTCACTTATACATTCAAATTATTCAACCGGGTCAATCTGGACTTGTCAGCAGGTGTCAGCAATATATTCAATTCATATCAGCGAGACTTTGACGAAGGAGTCTTGCGGGATTCCGGATATATCTACGGTCCTGCGCTTCCCAGATGTGTAAATGTCGGAGTGATTCTCAAGATATAAGGGCACAGATACCAATAGTATCGTCATCATAATGTAACCACTCCTTTCCCGATCACAGGGTGTTATAAAACAAAGCGCAGATTTCTGATGTAGAATCTGCGCTTTGTTTATGGTGTTCAGTTTTTGCGGATTGTCTATGATTCAGAGACGTTTGCCATTATTGAAGAGGTCTTGTCTTGCACATCCTGTGAGATCTGGGCTGAATCAGAAACTGTCTGATTATTTCGGCTGAGTTTTACCTTCATAGTGTCAAACCCTTTGCCATAGACTCCGTTTGCGTGGCTTTGCGCGATGAAAGCTTCGTTGTCGATAGATTTTATTATCCTGCAAATTGTGACAGCCTCTATTTTGCGGCACCACACCAGCAGTATCTTGACTTCATTTTTAGTGTACCATCCGGTTCCGTCCACCACTGTCACGCCCCTGTGTGCATCCGTGTTGATAGAGCTTGCAATCTGCGCCCATTTGGAGGAGAAAATTACAAATTGTGTTGCCTGGCGGTTGGAGTTGATCAGCATGTCGGTGATATAGGAATAAATGAAAATCGTCACCCAACCATAAATAATTCTCGGGAGACTTGACTGGATCCTCTCTTCCATTGTCCCTTCGAAGGGGAGGAAAAATGTAAGAGCGACAATCGTCATGTCGACTATCATCAATATTCTGCCAACGCTTACGTTTGACACCTTAGTGATCATTGCAGCGATAATATCCGAACCTCCCGATGTGCCGTTGTGGATATAGATCGTTCCGATTCCAAGTCCGCATAAAATGCCGCCAAGCACAATACTCATTGCCGTCTCTTCAAGCAAAGGGGGATGGGATATGAAGTAACCTTCCATGAGCCCGATGAATATTGACATTCCGGTGGCACCGAAAATTGTGCGGATCGCGAAAGTCTTGCCCAGCATTTTATAGCCGCTTCCCAAAAGAATTATATTGACTCCATACATGGTGACAGCTACAGGGATAAGACCGAAAGTGGCGAAATAAACCAGTGTGCCGAGACCTGCCATGCCTCCGATCACGATATGGTGAGGTAGAATAAACGCACAAAAGCCGATTGCGTATAGAATTTGTGCTACAACTATCATGATGTAGTCTTTGGCGTCAGACATCAGACTGTCGTATTTTTTTAGTGTCATTTGATATTAGGTTAAAGGGTTGTGTTTTTGGTATATGAATTATAATGAAAATCGGGTGAAGCATGCCTGATACAGCTTTACCACATATTCTCCGAATGCAAATTTAATTCCATTTTTTCTAATCTCAAAAGGTAATCGTTACTATTTTTTGTTTAATTTTGTAGATTGAAAATATTAATCAGTTTATAAGTTCAGATGAATGTAATTTTCAAGTGCTTAGTAAGCGCATTGATGGTTGCCGGCGCATATGTTGTGGCAAACGGACAAAACCCTAAAAGGGAATTTCGAGGGGCGTGGCTTCATGTGATAGGGCAGACCCAATGGCAGAACAAAACAACTGAGCAGGCAAAGAAATACATAGAAGACCAGTTTCAAAAACTTCAGGATGCGGGCTGTAATGCTGTGATTTTTCAGGTGCGTCCTACATCAGACGCTGTCTATAAATCCAATCTGGAGCCCTGGAGCGCGTGGCTGACGGGTAAGCGTGGAAAGGCTCCCGTGCCGGAATGGGATCCTATGGAGTTCGCCATTGAAGAGGCTCAAAAAAGAGGTATGGAGTTTCATGCATGGTTAAATCCTTATCGTGTCACATCAAATGCAAAAGAGGTTTTGCCGGTGACACATATCTCAAAAAAGGAACCGCATAGATTTGTCAAATTCAATGGTCAGACATTTTTTGACCCGGCGTATAAAGAAAACAGAGATTTCATTTGTGAAGTGGTAAGGGATATTGTAAAGCGCTATGATGTCGACGGCATTCATATAGATGATTACTTTTATCCTTATCCTGCAAACGGAAAAAAGTTTCAGGCTGATGATGCAAGTTATAAGAAATTCGGCAACGGCATGAATAGGAATGACTGGCGCCGCAACAACGTGGATATGCTTATTCAGCAGCTATATTCCACAATCAAGAATGAAAAGCCCTGGGTTAGGTTTGGTGTTAGCCCCTTTGGAATATGGCGCAACAAGAGCAGCGATTCGCGAGGCAGCAACAGCAGCGGTCTTCAGAACTATGACGACCTCTATGCCGATGTCCTTCTTTGGGCGAAGAACGGATGGATTGATTATCTTGCCCCGCAGCTATATTGGACACTCGACATGAAAGCCGCACCAAGCCGTCATCTTGCACAATGGTGGAACGACAACGCCAATGGAGTAGACGTGTATATAGGGCAGGATGTGCAGCGCACAATGAGCAATCCGGATCCCCGTAACAATGACACCAATGAGCTCGATACGAAAGTTAAGCTTTCGCGAAAATTGCCAAATGTGCAAGGAAATGTATGGTGGCACGGATATTGGGTTACAGATAACTATAAGGGTGTGGCAGACTCCCTCGCCTTGAAATACCAATCGACTATCGCATTGCCACCGGCATATGGCGACAAAAATATGAAGCCTAAGCCTGTGCGTGATTTGAAACTTGAAAAGGATGGAGGGAAAATGTATCTGACGTGGCGAGGAATATCGCCTGAAGGGAAGGAGACTGATGGCGTCAGATATGTGGTCTATCAGTATTTCCCAATAGAAAAAATAGATCTTGAAGATTCACAGACAATAATAGCCGTAACTCCCCAGACCGGTGTTGCAGTTGCAAATGATGGAGACAAAATAGGGGGGTGCACATTTGTGGTGACAACACTCGACCGTATGAACCGAGAGTCTGACCCGGTCAGTGTGAAAGTGAAGTAAATATGAAAGAAAATATAATAACTACTATTCCTCAAGATGTCAGAGAACTTCTCGACACAGAAGCTGCAAGGATAAACAATCCGACGTTTATTGGCGAGGATCCTATTCAATTCCCGCGTAGATTTTCAAAATTGCAGGATATCGAGATTGTGGCGTTTCTTTCATCTATAATTGCATGGGGTAATAGGAAGATGATATGCCGCGATGCCGAGAGGATGTTGGCTTTGATGGATAATGAACCTTATCGGTATGTCATGGATGAGGGATATGAAGATCTCAATCCGAGGCAGAACATTCACCGTACGTTTTTTGGAGAACATTTTTCTTATTTCTTAAGGGGAATGAGAGAGATTTATAAAAAATACGGAAGTCTTGATGCTTTTTCCGCGGGAGTCTGTGCCGGAGACAGTGAAGCCCCTTCGTGGAAGCTTGTTGAAGAGATGCAGAATGTGATGAGCGATATAAACAATGGGGCTACTTGCAGCCAATGCCTTCCTGTAAATCTCCAGCAGACAGCACTCAAAAGGATAAACATGGCGCTAAGATGGCTTGTGCGTGACGATGGTATTGTGGATATGGGTGTCTGGAAGTCTATTCCCAAAAGTAAGTTGTATATCCCGCTTGATGTGCATGTGGGAAATATATCAAGAGAGCTCGGACTACTGAATAGAAAAGCCAACGACAGAAAGAGCGTGGAGATGCTTACTGGATTGTTGCGTACTTTACGTCCTGATGATCCGGCGATATATGATTTCGCATTATTCGGAATTGGAGTGGAAGGGAAAATGATGTTGTCAGAAAAATGAAATATTATTGTCGGCGTTCGATTGATCGGGCGAGGTTCGGACGTACGGCACGGATTGTCGATATAAAGGCGGAATCATAAGCGGCGGCACATTCTGGTTTTCCCTCGTCAATATATTTTTCGCGACGAGACTTGGCCTCAAGCAGATGTTGCTGAAGTTTTGTAGAGTCTCTCCATTCGCGGTTTACAAAAGTTCTGGCGGCGCTTCTGCCCTCCATTTGGGCGGCGGTAATCTCAGCTGTGATCCCTTCGGTATGTTCAGTATCCGCACAGCCGGAACAGGAAGACATTACTGTAAGTGTTAACCCAAGAATTGCATTTATAACCACGCTTGACTTCATAGCAATAAAATTATTTGTTGACTTTCAGAAAAACAAAAATAGCCATGGCAAAGTTGTTTGCCATGGCTAAATATTTATGTAATGATTATTGACGTCCGGGAATTGTCTCGAAAGAAGGTATGCTCACGAGTTTGATTCCAAAGATCAGAGTGGAGTATGGAAGTATAGACCCTGATCCCATAATGCCGTAACCGGCAGTGTAAGGAAGGATAGCGGTCACACTGTCTCCCACATGCATATTGGTCAATGCAGTCCAGAACCCGGTGATCAAACCGGTGGGTTGGCATTGGAAAATACTGTCGCCATGTTCGGTCAATTTGTAAGAACTTTCGATAGTGTCTCCTTCGATGTTTTTAAGGATATACTTCACGTTGCATGTGGAGTTGTCGAGAGGTGACAGGTTGTTTGCTGTTTTCGACCGGTCGTTATGCCACTGCATTAGGATGGAGAAAGATTTATCCCACTCCGGGGTTACGCTTTCGTATTTAGGTTTCCCATCGACAGTTTCGGCTTTAGCATTTTCTATGTAGGTTAGGTTCTCTTGTCTCCATTCTTTATAGTCGGAATACCCTTCATCGTCGCCAAGGCATGACGACATTGCAAGAAGCATCGTGGGGAGCGCGAGAAATCCGAAATTTTTTAATTTCATATCGTGATTTGTCTTTTTACGGTATGATTATTGTCAGAATTGAACTTCAGGGGCCTTTTCAGCACCGGCTTCGGCTTTAAACTGAGGTTTTTCTTTAAATCCGAACCAGCCGGCATAAATCATTGTAGGAAATTTCTTTATGCTTGTGTTGTACACCTTCACAGCTTCGGTGTAGCGCATACGTTCGGTGGCGATACGGTTTTCAGTCCCTTCAAGCTGAGTCTGAAGATTCATAAAGTTTTCGTTTGCCTTAAGGTCAGGATAAGCCTCGGTCACGGCGAGGAGAGACTTCAAAGCTTGAGAAAGTTCTCCTTGCGCCTGCTGGAATTTTGCGAGGTTTTCCTCGTTGAGGTCATCTGCATTGATGGTGATAGAAGTTGCTTTGGCACGAGCTTCTGTCACTTTTGTCAATGTTTCGCTTTCATGAGTGGAATATCCTTTGACAGTGTTGACGAGATTTGGTATCAGGTCGGCACGGCGTTGATATTGATTTTCAACTTGAGCCCACGCCTGATCTACGTTCTGTTGTTCTTCCACCAGTGAATTATAATTGCATGAGGACAACGAAGTCATGCAAAAGACGGCTGCGAAAACAATGGTTAATTTGGTTATTAAACTTCTCATAAAAAATCTTATTAATTGAGTTATAAATTACATAAGGGAAGATCTTCCCTTATGTAATTTATAAGGAAAGATTATAGAAGCTTGCGGAGAAGACTGTTGAGACTAACCTTTTCAGCAAGAATCTTTTCAAGATCATCGACGTTAACCCGCTCCTGTTCCATCGAGTCGCGGTGACGAAGTGTCACGGTGTTGTCTTCAAGAGTCTGATGGTCTACGGTGATGCAGAACGGAGTTCCGATTGCATCCTGACGGCGATAACGCTTCCCGATAGAATCTTTCTCATCTACCTGACAGGTGAAATCAAAACGGAGTTTATGCTGTATCTCGCGAGCCTTCTCAGGGAGCCCGTCTTTCTTGACAAGAGGAAGGACCGCGCACTTCACCGGTGCGAGCGGGGCGGGGAAGTGGAGCACAACTCTATGGTCGCCACCTTCGAGAGGCTGATCTTCGTAGCAGCTGCACAATACGCTGAGGAACATACGGTCAACACCTATTGATGTCTCAATAACATACGGAGTGTAGCTTTCGTTCAGTTCCGGGTCAAAGTATTGGATTTTCTTTCCTGAGAATTTTTCATGTTGAGAGAGGTCGAAGTTTGTGCGCGAATGTATGCCCTCAACCTCTTTAAACCCGAACGGCATCTGGAATTCGATGTCGGTGGCGGCGTTTGCATAGTGGGCAAGTTTCTCATGGTCGTGGAAACGATATTTCTCATCTCCGAGACCAAGTGCCTTATGCCAGCGAAGACGTGTCTGTCGCCATGTCTCAAACCATTTGAGTTCTTCTCCCGGGCGAACAAAGAACTGCATTTCCATCTGTTCGAACTCGCGCATACGGAAAATGAACTGGCGAGCAACGATTTCGTTGCGGAAAGCCTTGCCGATCTGGGCGATGCCGAACGGGATACGCATGCGCCCGGTCTTCTGCACGTTAAGATAGTTTACGAAGATGCCTTGTGCAGTTTCAGGACGCAAATACACCTCCATCGCACCATCGGCGGTAGATCCCATTTCTGTCTTGAACATTAGATTGAACTGACGTACATCTGTCCAGTTGCGGGTGCCTGATATGGGGTCAACGATCTCATAATCAAGGATAATCTGACGGAGGTCTGTGAGGTCGTTAGCATTCATTGCTACAGAGAAGCGCTCGTGCAATTCGTCGCGTTTCTTCTGATTTTCGAGCACACGCGGGTTGGTCTGGCGGAACATAGCTTCGTCGAAACTTTCTCCGAAACGCTTTTTCGCTTTGGCAACCTCTTTTTCGATCTTATCGTCGAACTTGGCTATTTCCTCTTCGATAAGGACATCGGCACGATATCTTTTTTTAGAGTCTTTGTTGTCGATTAGAGGATCGTTGAAAGCGTCTACATGGCCGGATGCCTTCCATATGGAGGGGTGCATGAAGATAGCAGAATCGATGCCCACGATGTTGTCGTGGAGCATTGTCATCGCTTCCCACCAGTAGCGTTTGATATTGTTTTTGAGCTCTACGCCGTTCTGACCATAATCGTAAACAGCGGAGAGACCGTCGTAGATCTCACTTGATTGAAACACAAACCCATATTCCTTGGCATGGGCTACAATGGTCTTGAAAACGTCTTCCTGTTTTGCCATTCTTAGTTGAAGGTTATCGGGCACCCTATGAGGGTTTCCCCAGTGGTTAATTAGGATTTTCAGCGGTTATATAGGTTCTCCCGCAATAATCCTGTCGCATTAATTTGCAAATTTACAAAAAAAAGATGAATGGGAAGTGTGTAACCCTACAAAAAGTGTAGTAATAGGGTGTGATTATGTGTTAAAATGAGTTATAAGTCCGACCTCTCTCTTCTTGCCAGACGTTTTATTATCGAAGTAAAGATAAAACTTTATGAAGATAAAAGATTGTATTATGAAATCAAATTATACAGACATAAGGAGTGGATGGTTGCGAATTTTGGCAGGATTGGCGATGGCGCTTATCGGCACTTTCGGAATATTTTCCCAGAACAGTTTGCCTGCTCCCGGCGCCGGTGGCAGTTATAATCCGGCTCTAATCAGAGGCGGAGGAGGTTGGGGCGGTCCAGGCATGATGGGTCCCGGTCCCGGCATGATAGGAAATCCTGGTCCGCCTCCCGGTCCGGCGTGGGGTAGTCCATGGGGACCCGGATGGTCGAGTTCCCCAACAATAGTGGTAAATTCTCCATCGTGGGCTAACCAGGGAACCACGACTGTGGTTGCCTGTGGATATGATGCGCGAGGCATATGGCGCACTGTCCCGTTGCATGTGGCATACGTGTTTACCGGTTGTGACTATGACGTGACAGTCCTTTCCGCCTACAATCCTTGGACAGATACGTGGACTAAAGGATTGAGTGTCCCTGCATATAACACCAATTTTTATTTAAGGGGACAGACCTACGATTTTTATACAAACCTTTCTACAGGGACTTATTATTTTAATCTTTGAGGCTTCCTGAAGTGGCAAAAAAGGAACTGGCGTGTTGTCAAAACACGCCAGTTCTTTTTTGCTTTTTTATATGATCACATTTCACCGCCCATATCGCCGCCATAGCCACTTGAATCCATGGGCTCTCCGTCATTGCGGTTGTTTTTCCCCTTCATATTCCCGAAAGAATATTTGATGGTGAGGCGCACTGTACGCCCGTTTCTCCAACGTTCGTTGTATTGGGTGTAGTCCGTGCCGTTGGTAGTGCTTTTGAATCTGCGCGAGTCGAAAAGGTCGCGGCAGTTCAGTGAGAATGACCACGCTCCGAACACTCTCCTCATACCGAGGTCTACGCTCCAGCCTCCTTGTCTAGAACCCTGTGCGGACAGCATCTTCGAGTTATAGTTGCCGGTGGCTTGGAGAGACAAAGACCAAGGCAGACGCACATTTGCCATCATGCGTGCGTCCCATGCGAAACTGTTCTGTTTTTCGCCGCTAAGCGGGATTAGGTTGCCGCTCTCGGCTTTGAAGTCATATTTCCATGCGCTGATATGGTTGTTGTAAAGGTTGACTGTTGTGGTAAGATCGAGGCGGCTTCTGAAAAGTGAATTTTTCATTACAATCTCACAGCCTGAATTTACCTGATCTGCCACATTTGCCCATGTGGTATACATCACATCGCCGTCAAGATAGCTGATACGGTTCATCATATTGGTAGAGGTGCGCATATAGGCAGAGAGACTCAGCATATGGAATGTCCAGCTTTTTATATAATTCAACTCGAAAGCGTTTGAATACATAGGTTCAAGTTCCGGGTTGCCATAAGATATGTTGGTTGGGTCAGAGATGTCGTGGAACGAATTGAGCATTCCACCCCAAGGGCGTCGCAGACGACGCGTATAGTTTATCTGCATTTCATTGTCGTGTGGCAATGACCATGAGAGAAACGCCGATGGGAAGAGTGCAAAATTATTTTTCTTGAATTCTTCTATATCGTTTTCTGTCTGTCCGAATCCCAGCGAACGGGTGCGAACCTGCCATGTCTCTGCGCGAAGACCTGCAGAAAAACTGAAATTTTTCACTTTGCCGCCCAAAGTGGCGTAAAAAGCGGAAATATCGTTTTTGTAGATAAAACGGTTGTAGAGGGCTTCATCCTGAGTCATGTCGGAAGGGGATGTTCCGGTGTATGTGTCGGTCGGGGTGTTTTCTTTACCGTAATTACCATTGTAGCCAGCTTCAAGCTTCATCCATTCGTTGAATTGATTGGTATAGTCCACTTTCACTTCAAACGAACGGTTGCTCATGTCCATGTTCTGTTCCTGATAGATCAGGTCTTCTCGGTCTGCGTATTTTATGTCTTGAAGATAAGACCTCCAGTTAGGTCCGCTCCAGTTGTTATAAGATCCGGTTATGTCAAGCAGATGATTGTCGCGCCATTTGTGAGTGTAGCTCACTTCGGCATGTGCTCCACGATGGTCGCCACGGTTGCGCGACTTGTCGAGGTTGGTGAGCCAGTTGCCGGGTACGTTTGAGGTGTAGTCGGTTGTGGAATGCCCGCGGTTGTGGCCGAACATTGCGAATCCGTTTGCCGCCACGTCGTCTTTGTCAGTGATATGGTAT
>CAMTMX010000064.1 GCA_947073495.1 uncultured Porphyromonadaceae bacterium | reverse complement strand
GTTATGGGGTTCCATAATAACAGAACGAAAGCTCAAAATTGACTGAAAAGGACTTTAAAGATTTCATAAAGTTAAATCCAAACATTCTCTTAAACCCTAAACCCCAAATATAAACCCTAAACTATATACTTTCTAAAAGGCGTTTGATAACTGTTTGAGCAGAAATCTCCCGGTTGGCAGCTTCCGGAATCACGATGCTGCGGTCTGAGTCGATGACTTCATCTGTGACAATCATGTTGCGGCGCACCGGAAGGCAATGCATAAAAAATGCATTATCTGTCAACCCCATCTTTTCAGAATCTACAGTCCATGAGCGATCTGTTGAAAGAACTTTCCCATAATTAGGATCCTTATAAGCCGACCAGTTTTTCGCATATACGAAATCTGCTCCTTCAAGAGCTTTTCTTTGGTCATATTCCACCTTAGCATTTCCTACAAACTTCGGGTCAAGTTCATATCCATGGGGATGAGTGATTACAAAATCATAGTCAGTCGCGTTCATCCACTCTGCGAATGAATTCGGGACAGCCTGCGGCAATGCACGTGGATGAGGCGCCCAGGTCATGACTACTTTCGGACGTGGTTTAGTCTTAAACTCTTCAATCGTGATAAGATCTGCAAAACTTTGAAGAGGATGACGGGTGGCGGCCTCCATGCTGAATACCGGGCGACCGGAATAACGGATGAATTGCTCTATCACCTTCTCTTCATAATCTTCATTCTTATCTTGAAGGGAGGCAAACGAGCGGACACCTATAATATCGCAGTATGAACCCATCACGGGTATAGCTTCGAGAAGGTGTTCCGCTTTATCGCCGTCCATAACTACGCCTCTCTCTGTTTCAAGTTTCCAGGCTCCCTGATTGACATCCAGAACCATCACATTCATTCCGAGGTTCATGGCTGCCTTCTGAGTGGAGAGGCGTGTGCGCAAAGAGGAATTGAAAAATATCATCAGCAGAGTCCTGTTTCTGCCGAGCCCTGTAAATGCAAAGCGGTTACGTTTTATTTCAGCCGCCTCCGCAAGGGCTTTATTTAGATCGCCGATGTCTTCGACGCAAGTAAATTTTTTCATAATTAGCTGTGAGTTGTAGGTTGAGAGATTGTGTTATAGGTCGCGGGTTGTGAAATTTGAGTTGTGAGTCATAAGATTTGAGTTTTGAGCCGTGAGTTGACAGATTATTCTTAAACTCTAAACCCTATACACTAAACTCTAAACAGTTTTCATTACTTTGATAAAACTTTCTGCTTCCTCAAGAGATAACGACAAAGCAGGGAGCAGACGAACTGTATATTGTCCGGCACCACCCGTAAAGATATGGTGATCGAAAAGCAACTTCTTGCGAAGTTCTCCGCCGGTATAGCCGTCAATTTCAAAGCCTATCATCAATCCTTTGCCTCTTACATCTTTGATCTTAGGCAACTTCTTAAGTTCTGAAATAAGATATTCACCGACTTTAGACGCATTGTCAATAAGGTTTTCTTTCTCCATCACATCAAGCACGGCAATAGCGGCGGCACATGCAAGATGATTGCCTCCGAAAGTAGTGCCGAGCATCCCTTTCTTTGCCGGGATATCCGGAGAAATCAAAACAGCGGCTGCAGGAAAACCGTTGGCTATACCCTTGGCACATGTGATAATGTCCGGGCGTATTCCTGCATATTGATGAGCGAAAAATTTACCGGACCTTCCGTAACCTGACTGTATTTCATCAAGAATAAGAAGCGTGCCTGTACGTTTACATTCTTCAGCAAGAAACCTGAGGAACTCATCCGAGGGTTCATGAATGCCGGCAACACCCTGAATCCCTTCTATTATGGCGGCTGCATACTCGCGGGTATCCAGAACTGTCTTGACAGCATCCATATCATTCAGAGGCACAAACGTAACATTGTTTGTTTCATTAAACCGGGAGCGGATAGCCGGGTTATCAGTGGCTGCGACAGCACCTGAGGTTCTGCCATGAAAAGCTTTACCGAAAGCAAGAACATTCTCTCTTCCTGTAGTGAACGAAGCAAGTTTAATGGCATTCTCATTAGCCTCAGCACCAGAATTACACAAGAACAATGAATAGTCATCGTAACCTGAAGCTTTACCGAGTTTCTCGGCAAATTTATGCTGAAGAGAGTTCTGGACCGAATTTGAATAAAATCCGAGGGTTGCCACCTGATCTGAGATTGCCTTAACATATTCTGGATGCGCGTGTCCAATGGAGATCACTGCATGGCCGCCGTACAGGTCGAGATAATCGGTCCCGTCTTCTGTAAATACGTGGGAGCCTTTGCCACAAACAGGCTCAATATCATAAAGTGAATATACGTCGAAAAGAGTCATTTTATTTAAGAGTGAAGGGTGAAGAGTAAAGCTTAGTCGTTAGTCATTTAGTCGTTAGTCGTTAGTCATTTAGTCGTTAGTTAATTTGAGTTCACAACTTAAAACTTACAACTTACAACTTAAAACCTAAAACTTAAAACGCTGATGGTTTGAGACGAAGACCTGCACGCTGATCCAATCCAAGCATAATGTTCATGTTCTGGACAGCCTGGCCGGAAGCACCTTTGAGAAGATTGTCTTCGGCACATGTCACGAGCAACTTACCATCGTGCTTCTCAACATGAATAACAGCTTTATTGGTGTTTACAGCCTGCTTTAGATCAATCGGATTATCGCTGACTACAGCAAACGGAGCATCGGCATAGAAATCCTTGTAAAGCTTAACTGCATCTTCTTCAGTAAGTGAACAGTCTATAGTTGTGATAGCAAAGATTCCTCGTGCAAAATCACCGCGCACAGGCACAAAATTAATTTTTGCAGAGTTGCCCGGCTGAAGTTGACTGAGGGTCATCCCTATCTCTTTCAAATGCTGATGTGTAAAAGGCTTATACACCGATATATTATCGTTACGCCAACTGAAATGAGTGGTCGCTCCCGGTTTCACGCCTGCTCCGGTAGACCCGGTTAATGCCGTGACATTGATCTCGCCGTTTACCGGAAGCATACCTGCTGCGGCAAGGGGCACAAGAGAGAGCTGTAATGCAGTGGCGAAACATCCGGGATTTGCTACTGACTCCGCTTTTGCGATACGATCGAAATTCACTTCAGGAAGTCCGTAGACATACCCGTTGCTTTCATCACGGAAATCCTGAGCAAGATCGATCACCTTCAAACCTGCAGGACGCACATTTTCCTCCCAGAATTTCCGGCTGTGACCATGAGCGGAGCAAAGAAACAGGATGTCGATATCCTCAAGGGGATGCGAGTCGGAAAAAACAAGATCTGTCTCACCAAGAAGACCGCCATGCACTGATGTGACCGGCTGCCCGGCGTTACTTGTGGAATGAACAAAAGCGACTTCCACATCCGGATGGTTGATAAGAAGACGCAGGAGTTCGCCGGCTGTATAGCCGGCGCCTCCGATGATGCCTATTTTTTTCTTCACTTCCTTACTCCGTCTTTCCGTTTTTCAACTGATTGTTGTGGTAGATCTTCATCTGATTGCCGAGAATCTTGGTAAACCCTTTGACATCATCGGCTGTCCAAGCCTTGTTGACCTCGCCGTATTCACCAAAATCGGTCTTCATCAGATCGAACGGGGAATCCACACCTACCAATGTGTAAGAGAGTGGACGGAGCGTGAGTTCTACTGTTCCCGAGACATTGCGCTGAGAGCTTTCAAGCATCTTCTCAATGTCGCGCATTACGGGCTCAAGATATTGAGCCTCGTGAAGGAACATGCCATACCAGGTTCCCACCTGGTCTTTCCAATACTGCTGCCACTTTGTGAGCGTATGTTTTTCAAGCATTTTGTGGGCGGCTATGATCAGTATCGGACCGGCAGCCTCAAATCCTACCCTACCCTTGATACCGATGATTGTGTCACCGATGTGCATATCCCTGCCGATGCCGAAACGGGATCCGATCCGTTCCACCTCGCGGATTGCCTCAACCTTGTCGGAATATTCTTTACCGTTGACAGCCGAGATCTCACCTTCCTTGAAAGAGATAGTAAGTTTCTCCGGCTCTGTGGCGGTCACCTGAGAAGGGTAAGCCTCATCGGGAAGAGTCTGCTCCGAATGGAGAGTCTCCTTGCCGCCGATCGAGGTGCCCCAAAGACCCTTGTTGATAGAATATTCGAGCTTCTTGAAGTCAGCTTCATAGCCATGTTTCTTCAGATAGTCGATCTCATATTCACGGGTGAGTGTAAGGTCGCGTGTAGGGGTAATGATTTCGATTTCGGGCGCGAGGATCTGGAAAGTGAGGTCGAAACGCACCTGGTCGTTGCCGGCACCTGTAGATCCGTGGGCAATAGCGTCAGCACCAATTTTCTTGGCATATTCAATTGTGGCGATAGCCTGGAAAATACGTTCCGAGCTGACGGAAATAGGGTAAGTTCCGTTGCGGAGCACGTTGCCCGCAATCATATATTTGATACTCTTTTCGTAATAATCCTGAGTAATATCGAGAGTGGCGTGAGAAGCCGCGCCAAGTCTCTTTGATTTGTCGGCAATCACCTTGAGTTCCTCTTCTGAGAAACCGCCTGTGTTGGCGATTGCGGTATGCACTTCATATCCGAGATCTTCGGAAAGATATTTCACTGCGAATGAGGTGTCGAGACCTCCACTGAAGGCGAGAAGCACCTTCTTTTTCTTATTTTCTTCCATTTTTAGATGAATTCGATTTCTATATATGCTCGGCGATCTTCAATTAATATTGAAGACCAACGAAAAAAATTAAAAAAGACCGTATAGCGCCCTCCCGGACGCGATCATCGCTCCACTCTTTTAAGGTGCAACACCTTGTTAAGAGAATTTTTAAACTTCATGTAATAAGGATTGGGGCGGTCTTTTTCTGCGAGGGGTTGCTTGGGATCGAAGAGCATGCCTGTGCAAAGACACATTCTTCGGTTGTTCCGCTGCAGGATATCGTAGTTCCTGCACCCTTCGCATCCACGCCAGAACTCTTCGTCGTCGGTAAGCTCGGAGAAAGTGACAGGTTTGTAACCCATTCTCGAATTGAGCTTCATTACGGGTAGAGAGGTCGTAATGGAAAAGAGTTTGGCAAACGGAAATCGAAGTCGAGCCAGCTCGAAAGTTTTCGCCTTGATGGCGCCGGCAAGGCCAAGATGGCGGTATTCTGGGTCGACAATCAATCCGGATGTGGCAACAAAATCTCCATGACCCCAGCTCTCAATGTAGCTGAACCCTACAAGGCGGTCGCCGTGAAGAGCGACAACACTTTTCCCGCTTGTAATCTTCTGAGCGATATACTCGGGAGTACGTTTGGCAATGCCTGTGCCTCGTTGAAGAGCTGATTCATAGATCAGATTCACGATTATCTCGGCATATTTAGCCTGTTCGGGTTCGGCAAACTTGACAGTGATGTCTTTAATGTCCATTTTTGTAAAGTTTTCCGAATAAGATTGTTAATTAAACTTATTACACCCAAAATCAAATTATTGAAGCTGCGTTGAGCCTATCTATAATGTCAAATTATAACGTATGATACAACTTCAAATATCAAAATGATTATATGAGTTACCTGTAAAAAAGTTGCCAAAATTACTAATTATATTTGACATAGCATACATTTTGACTGTAAATTTTTAAAATATCCTATTTTTTGAGCAAAAACAATCAAAATTAATTCCTAACCACAATGACGGTCTTCTTCCCTACATTATAATAAGGATCGGTTCACTGTCATCAGGATCAGTCATCTTGCACGGAAGTGCGTTCTTCGTATGCCTTGTCGGCTGAAGCCTGATCCGGGTACAAATTCACATGTATGGTCTGAGGCGGATATTTGTTATCCTTGTAGTTAATTATGAAACGATAGTCCTTTATATTGACCGGGCGGTCTGATTCAAGTTTTACCCATGAAAGATATCTATCGCCATAAAAGGGAAGACCGGCCCTCACCTTAAAACTGGTGTCAGGGAATTCGAATGAATCAATGACCACTTCATCTTTTGAAGCGTTGAATAATGCCTCCTAATAAGTCAATACGCCATTTTCGTATGCACACAACAATTCATCTGTATCTGTGGCTTTTAGAAACTGTTTAAGTGAGTCCTGGACAGAAAGTGGGGAACCCAGCTCTCCACTCTTGAATGGAAGGGCATTTCAGGCATTTTCAAAGAGCGCGCTCTAAAGATTTCATAATATTAAATTCAAACATTCTCTTAATTAATGGAGGGAATTGAAGGATATATTTTAATTCAATGACAAATAAATTTAATAAGTTGCAACTAAATTGAGTCTGAGTTGTTAAAAAGGAAAAACGAAAAGGTTAAATTCTTTTAAATTCACTTATCATGAAAGTCGGACTCTTTATCCCCTGTTATGTCGATGCGGTGTTTCCCAAGGTTGGAGACGCTTGCTATCGTCTCCTGCGCCACTTAGGCGTCGATGTAGTTTACCCCGAAGGACAGACATGTTGCGGACAACCAATGGCAAACGCCGGATTTGCCAAAGATGCCACGTCTTTGGCAAAAAAATATGACGATATGTTCATGGGGTTTGACTATGTGGTCGCCCCTTCAGTATCCTGCACGGCTTTCATACGTTTGCAATATCCACATATCCTGAAAGAAGCCAACCATAAATGCCATATAGCCGACAACACAATGGATATGGTTGAATTCCTTCACGATATACTCAAAGTCAATACCACTCTCGGAAAATTTCCCCACAAAGTGAGCCTCCATAACTCCTGCCACGGTGTCAGAGAGTTAAACCTGTCTTCTCCGGCAGAACGCATGGAACCCCGTTTCAATAAAATCAAAGACTTGCTCGACCTGGTGGAGGGTATAGAAGTGGTGATGCCTGAACGTGCCGACGAGTGCTGCGGCTTCGGAGGGATGTTCAGTGTCGAGGAATTAGCTGTGAGCAAACAGATGGGAGAGAAAAAACTCGCCCGTCATATCGCCACAGGAGCACAATATATCACCGGAGCAGATTGTTCGTGCCTTATGCACATGGCTGGAATCGCAGCCAAGGAACATACCGGATCCGGAATAGAGTTCAGACATGTTGTAGAAATTTTAGCAGAAGGATTATGAGCACGACACATAGCAAACTGGCAAAAAAATTCCTTGAGAACCAACAATATGCCGATTGGCACGACAGCACATTCTGGGGGTTGCGCATGAAGAGAGACAAAATGGCAAGGGAGCTGCCTGAATGGGAACAGCTGCGGAATAAAGCATCCGAGATAAAACGTCACACCCTCACCAATATCGACATTTATCTTCAGAAATTTGCAGATGCCGCCGAAAAAAACGGTGTGGAAGTGCACTGGGCTAAAGATGCCGAAGAATTTAATGAAATAGTCTACGGAATCCTCAAGGATAACAATGCCAAAAAGATGGTTAAATCCAAGTCAATGCTCACTGAAGAGTGTGACATGAACCCATATCTTGAGGCAAGAGGAATTGAAGTGGTCGAAACAGATCTCGGAGAAAGAATACTGCAACTCGCACATCAAAGACCAAGCCATATCGTTGTGCCGGCAACCCACCTTACTCACGACGATGTTGGAGAACTGTTCGAAAAAGAACTCCATACAAAAAAGGGGGAACATGACCCGACATACCTCACATACGAAGCAAGACTCAGTCTTAGGGATGAATTTCTCACGGCAGACGCCGGGATGACAGGAGCAAACTTTGGAATAGCGGAAACCGGAGATATTGTGGTCTGCACAAATGAAGGGAACGCCGACATGTCGACCTCTATCCCTGATCTGCAAATTGCAGCCATCGGACTGGAGAAAATAGTCCCCGACTATGAATGCCTGTCTGTTTTCCTAAGACTTCTCGCACGTTCGGCAACAGGACAACCATCTACCACATATACGAGCCATTTCCGCAAGGCACGTCCGGGAGCAAAGAAAATGCATATCGTGATTGTCGACAATGGCAGGAGCAAATGGCTTGCCGATGATGACCATTGGGAAACTCTCAAATGTATACGTTGCGGAGTATGTATGAACAGCTGCCCGGTCTATCGGTGGTCCGGCGGGTATTCTTACAGTTTTTTCATCCCCGGACCTCTCGGAATCAACTTAGGTATGCTTCATGATCCGAAAAAACATTCAGGTAATGTAAGTGCCTGTACATTGTGTCTTGGTTGTCAGGGAGTATGTCCCGTCAAAATAAATTTGGGAGAACAAATCTACAAGTGGCGTCAGACTCTTGACGGGTTAGGAGTGGCAAATCCACAAAAGAAAATGATGTGCAAAGGGATGGATTATGTTTTCAACAATCCATCAGTCTACAATTTTGCCACCTCATCAGCCCATATACTCAACCACCTTCCCTCCTTTATTGTAAACAATGGGCTTAACCCCTGGGCATATGCTCACAAAATGATGAAATTCCCCAAAAAGCCGTTCCATAACGAGGAGGAGTCTTGAGTTGTGAGTCTTGAGTTGTGAGTCTTGAGTTGTGAGTCTTGAGTTGTGAGTCTCGAGTTGACAGAACCATCAACTCTAACTAAAAACCATCAACTCTAACTAAACAGTAGACTCTCCTATAAATCATAATCTTTAAACCGAAAAACGATGAGTACAAGCAATGATATCATAGGCGCATGCCGTAACAATATAAAAAAACGTCTGCCCCGCCCATGTCTAAGCGACATTGATGCAACCGTCTATACAGATCCTGTAGAAGAATTCATTGTCCAGGCAACAGCGGCAGGGTGTCAGGTAGTCAGAGGTAAAAGCAAAAAGGATCTCGACTCAATTATCAGCGAGTATTATCCGGATGCAAAGGTGATTGCAAGTGCCATTCCGGAAGTGAAAAGCGCCACTGTCAATCCCAATGACGTAAAAAAGCCTCAAGACCTCAATGGCACAGACGTGGGAGTGATAGAGGGAAAATTCGGTGTGGCAGAAAACGGAGCCATCTGGTTTCCTCAGGAAGTAAAGGAAAGAGCTATCGATTTCATATCAGAGAATATCGTGGCCACTGTGCCGGAAAGCGAGATTGTAAGCAACATGCATCAGGCATATCCTAAAATCACGTTCAACGATTTCGGATACGGAGTCTTTATTGCAGGACCATCAAAAACAGCCGACATCGCACAAGTGCTTGTAATGGGTGCGCAGGCAGCCAGAAGCATGACAATTGTGTTGGTTTAGGGATTAGAGTATATAGTTTAAAAGCTGTCTGAAGCCACGTACGGACATTTAATGCCAAGCCATAAACCATCGACTCAACTCCACATCAATTAATAATTCAAAATTCTAAAATCAAAATTATCCATGAATGCCCTCATTGCCATTATACCGGTAGTCCTGCTTTTCGTGCTTATGCTCGGATTTAAAGTGACAGGCTACAAAAGCGCGTTGATCACCCTGATCATCACAGTCTGCATTGCCCTATGGATAGCACCGGAGATAGATATGGTGCCTGATAAGTTTTCCGGGGCATCCATCTATAATTTAGTGTGGTGGAGCTTTGCCGAAGGTGTGCTGAAAGCCATTTTCCCGATCCTGCTTATCATCCTTATGGCAATCTATAGCTACAATATTCTTGTGGAATCGAAGTCAATAGAAGTTATCAAGAAGCAATTTACCACTCTCACCTCCGATAAAGGCGTTTTGGTTCTCCTTATGGTATGGGGCTTCGGAGGATTGCTTGAAGGTATGGCAGGGTTCGGCACAGCAGTTGCAATTCCTGCGGCGATATTGATCGGACTCGGATTCAAACCGATGTTTTCGGCACTTGTGGCTCTTTTGGGAAATACGGTTGCCACCGGATTCGGTGCCGTCGGCGTACCGGTCATCACATTGTGCAACGAAATCTCGCCGGGCGGATCCGCCTCAACGCAGACCTTATGTGAAGTGTCAACTTTCGCAGTCATACAGCTTGCACCTTTGTTTATTTTAATTCCATTTGTAATCCTCATGCTCACCGACAAAAAGGCTTGGACAAAAAATATCAGCCTTGCTGTCTGGACAGGTGGCGTCTCTCTTGCCGTGCAGCTATTGTGCGCAACTTTCCTTGGAGCTGAGACACCGGCAATTATCGGATCTCTCGCCGCAATCATAGCCATTATTATTTACGACAAGCTATTCATCCGCAAAAAAGACCCGAAGAAAGCCAAATTCCAGTTCACTGCCGGAGAAACTTTCAAAGCCTGGAGTGTCTATATCTTCATCCTTGTTCTGATTATTCTCGGTGGGGCATTATGCCCTCCGATCCACAATTTCTTAAAATCCCATCTTGTATCCTCAGTTCCACTCCCGGTGATAGGCTCCACATTCAAATTCGGATGGTTGAGCAATGCCGCCTTAATGCTGTTCTTAGGGAGCGTTGCCGGAGGATTGGTGCAAGGATTGAGTGTAAAACAATTGTGTGTCGTGATGTCAAAAACAATTGTCAATCTGAGATATACCGTTGTGACAATTATTTGTCTCATATCGCTTGCCTCCGTGATGAATTATAGCGGAATGATTACGGCAATCGCAACAGGGCTTGTGGCGATCTCGGGATCTCTTTACCCGCTGTTTGCGCCACTCATCGGAGCGATAGGAACATTTGTGACAGGCAGCGACACTTCGTCCAACATTCTTTTCGGGAAATTACAGGCACAGGTTGCTTCTCAATTAGGTATGACTTCCCAGACCTCAGTGGCAGGGTTTACCGGCTCTGAATCAGATTGGCTTGCAGCAGCCAACTCTGCCGGCGCCACAGGGGGCAAGATGATCTCGCCTCAGAGCATCGCAATCGCCACGGCAGCCTGCGACATGGAAGGTAAAGACGATGCTATCTTGCGTAAAGCCATACCTTACGCTGTTGTCTATATAGCTATTTGCGGCCTGATTGTCTATTTCGGAGCCTAATGGATAATTGATAAGTACGAAAAATAAATGAACAAATGCCGCGATATATGCCCGGCATTTGTTCATTTATTTTTCGTAGGTCGTACTTAATCAGTATCGGCGAAATAAATCAGAAACGGGAAACGGACAACCGTCAACAGAATTTTTTCTGTTGAAAATTTGGAAATTAGCTGAAATAGCATTAATTTTGCCCCGTCCGATACTTTCGAAGCCCATTTTCAACTATTGTCGTGGGTGAGTGGAGGGCGGTTTATATTATTTATAAAGCGTTACTTGACGCTATTCTTGACGAATCAGAACTTCGCAACTTCTCATCGGAGTCAAGGATAAGCAGCAGTAGACGCCGCATGGATATGAATTTCCGTGTACCGGAGACTAAACGCGTGAGCGCTTAGTCTTTAAGTATGTAGATTCATATTTGCGTGGGCTTCAACTGTTGTCATCTTACTCCGAAGGGCAATGCGAAGGCCTTGATTCGTGAGATGGCAACGAGATAGGTTCCCACGCTTTTGTTTTTATATATCTCCCCATCAGGGAATCAGGGGAGATGGATGATATCACTAAGGTATGCTTACAAGCACCTATAAAAACGTTAAACTACTACATAAAAGGAGATTCCCCGCACTGCTTACCTCGCTTGCACTTGCTTTCGCCGCTTTCTCTGCCGACGCACAGGACGCAGCCATCAAGACAAATCTTCTTTATGATGCAACCCTCTCCCCCAACTTCGGGGCGGAGGTTGGTCTGGCACCGCGTTGGACTCTCGACTTATCGGGAAATTTCAATCTCTGGACTGTCGGTAACGGTCACAAATGGCGCCACTGGCTCGTACAGCCTGAAGCAAGATATTGGTTCTGCCAGAGATTTGCCGGACATTTCCTCGGCTTTCATGTGCTCGGCGGTCAGTATAACGCCGGCAAACTCGACTTGCCTTTCAGCTTCTTGGGCACTAACTTCAGAAACCTCAAAGACCGTCGCTACGAAGGTTGGGGCGTCGGTGCAGGCGTTGCCTATGGATATGCGTGGCCTGTGTCGAAACACTGGAACATCGAGGCTGAATTCGGCTTCGGATGGATCTGGACAAAATTCGATTCTTATCCCTGTGCAGACTGCGGCAACAGGCTCGACCACGGCAAAACCCACAACTATATCGGTCCTACCAAAGTTGCGGTAAACCTCGTGTATCTATTTTAATCAGCTGAATCGTCATGACACTAAAAAGCATCTTACCTTCATTGTTTATTGCCTTCGCGGCAACAGCAATGGGTCAGCAGGTTGATAGACTTGGTCTGACCGATATGAATATCACCCGTTCCGACAGTGCTTCGCTTCGCGTAAGCATGACCGTAAAGCCTTCACTCTGCCATCTTAAAAGAGACCAGCTCATGAAGGTTGTGCCGGTGCTCCGAAGTTCCGACCGGGAGTTTGAACTCGAACTCACCCCTTACGCAATAGCAGGGAAAAACCAATATTACTACACCATCCGTGAAGACCAATATAAAGGCGAGCTTTTCCGCTCCGGCAGCAGCGTCACCGAGCAATATGCAGTCAACGTTGCCTGGCAGCCCTGGATGGCTGACGCCGTGCTCGACTTTGACGTAACAACTTCAGCATGTTGCGGCGCGCCGGTAAGCGACGAGGAAATCCCTGTTGCCGAGCTCAATTACATGCCACCGACAGTGACGGCCGACCTCGACTATATCGAACCTATAGCCGTCGAGACCAAGGAATATGCCCTTGAAGGACGCGCCTACGTAAACTTTCCGGTAAACCGCACGGAAATATTCCCTGATTATCTCAACAACCCTATAGAGCTCAAAAAGATAATCAATTCCATCGACACCGTGCGCGACAACAAGGATGCCACAATCCAGAGCATCACCCTGACAGGCTATGCATCTCCCGAAGGTCCCTACCTCAACAACGTCCGTCTTGCTAAAGGACGTACGGAAGCTGTAAAAGAATACGTGCGCAAACAATATGATTTCCCGGCGTCAGTATTCATATCCTCTTCTGTGCCTGAAGACTGGGTGGGGCTTCGGGAATCAATCGAGAAATCAAACCTCCCGATGCGCGACAAGATGTTGGGCTTCATAGACTCCGACTACCCTATCGAGACACGCAACGACAAATTCCGTGCCACGTTCCCCACCGATTATGAATGGCTACTCAAAAACGTTTACCCCTGGCTCCGCCACACTGACTACCTTATCAAATACACTATCCGCAAGTATACAGACGTAAACGAGATCAAGGAGATAATCAAGACGCGCCCGCAAAATCTCAGTCTCGACGAGTTTTATCTTGCAGCCCAGTCATATCCCGTAGGCAGCAAAGAATATGACGAAGTGTTTGACATTGCCGTACTTATGTATCCCGATGAACCGGTTGCGAACCTCAACGCCGCCAACTCCGCAATCCGCAGAGGCGACTATGAAAGAGCCGAGAAACTTCTTGACAGAGCGGGCGACAACGACGACGCCAAGTACGCCAAAGGTATGCTGTATGCCAAGATGGGCGACTACGACAAGGCTTTGGGATTCCTCTACAAATGTAACAGCCCGAAAGCTGATGCCGCGATAAAGCAGATCAATGAAATCAAAGACCACAAGGGAGGAGTGAATTTCATACAACACTAAACCAACAACTAACAACACAAAACTAAAATACTATTTTTACAAATGAAAAAATCAAGCATTTATCTAACACTTGCGCTTGCCGTGGGGTTATGGTCTTGCTCTTCAGAAGACTCCCCTAAGGATGTGGTGGATGGAAACGACAGCGACGTGTATGCCACTCTTTCATTCAATTTCGGGAAAACCCGCAGCACCCGTAGTGAAACGGTCGAGCCCGGAGACAATCCCGCAGAATCAGACGACGGGTTCGAAATTGGCAAAAATGAAGAAAACAATGTCGAGACAATCATCGTAGTGCTCGCAACCCAAGGCACAGATGGTAAATATACTCGTATTGCGGATTCCGGTATCTGCAATGCCTCTCCTGTGAATAATACAACTAATGGCGCCGCCGGCGTGCCAAATCCCACATACAGAGTGCATTTCAGCAGCAAAGAGCTATTGAGCCATGCCGGCAAGGAGGTCTATGCATTTGCATACTGCAACCCCACAGTTTCATTTGTGCAAGCTATCGAGGCAGGCAACTGGAATGAAGATATGCAGGAAACCATCACACACCCTGACAACTCCTATGTATGGTCGTCAGGTCATTTCCTCATGACAAGCGCGGAGCTACACCCGGTGACCCTCCCTACCGCCGATGAGTTTAATACAAAATACACCGGCATCGCCCGGCCTTTTGACATCGGCGTCATGCTCGTGCAGCGCGCTGCAGCACGTTTCGACTTTGCCGGGTATAAAACAGGCAACTATGCCGCCAATACATATCCTATCTACGATTATATTGAAGATCAGGAAAACCCCAATGGTGAGATCCAGGGATTCGTGACAATTGACGGCATGGCTCTCTTCAACGAGGCACGCAATTTCTATTACCTCTCACGCGTGGCAAACAATGTGGGGAGCGGACAGGGAGCACATGCCTCATCGGTGACAAACCTACTATCGCCTGAAAGAACAAACAACTGGGTTATTTCTCCCGATCCTAAGGATTATTATTATTCTATCAATGGTTCTCTCGCTGACGGTGCCACCAATCCGCCGGCAACACCCGAATCATTCACCTATACTCCTGTCTCAACAATCATGGCAGGCACTCCCGACAATGACGAAAACTGGAACGAGGGAAACAATATGCCCGACTATCGTATCTGGCGCTACACCACAGAAAACACGATCCCGGGTGTAGAAGGTCAAATCCACGGAATCTCTACCGGCGTACTTTTCCGCGGATACATCTCAGCTCCTGAAGGTTCCAACCTGGCTGCCGACCTCGCCACAGCCCAGCCTATATATTCATACGGCGGAATGATGTATGGCAATCTTGACAGACTCAAAGAGTATGTAGCCCAATATCCGGGATCGGCACTCTCAGTTGCATTCCAGGCAGATTTCAAGGTCTCATTCGACGAATCGATGAACACTCAGCAGGTGGAAAGCGCAATTGCGGGAGCAAAAGACCTCACGAAGAGCACCAAATATTTCGATGTCTACAAAGCTGACATGAACACCGGCAACTACTACGTCTATTATTATTATTACAACCGCCATAACGACAACGGCAACAACGTGGTTATGGGTCCGATGGAGTTTGCAACCGTACGAAACAACGTCTACAAGCTGCAACTCACCAACGTCTACCGCTGGGGCAATCCAGGCGACAAGCCTACCGACCCCGACGATCCTGATGAAGAACCTGAACTATTCTGTCGCGTGCAGGTCGAGGTTCTTCCGTGGGTGGTACGCGTAAACAACATCGAATTTTAATTTTAGTTTCGCAACCTATGGTTTAGGGTTTATCGTTTAGAGTTTAGAGTTTAGGGTTTAAGAATAATTTGAGAACCAAAGACCAACGACCTAAGACCAACAACCAAAGACCTAAGACCTAAAACCTCACATTTGCCGGCGGTTATGAATACCGCCGGCAGATATACCCTCTCTAAAAAACGACTGTCAATTTCAAGACAATATTAAACAATGAAGATCATGAATCTTGCAAAAACCATAAGGACAGCTCTATTTTCAATAATATCAATTTCAGTGGCGGCAATGTCATCTGGCTGCGACAGGCTCCACGAGCACCTGCCGGAATGTGAGCATGGTCTCCGTCTGCGCTTCACCTACACCTGGAACATGGAGTTTGCCAACGCATTTCCCGCACAGGTGGACTGTCTAACCCTATATATCTATGATGACAACAACAGACTTGTGACCACACGCACGGAAACCACTGATGTGCTTGCCGATGAAAACTACAGAATGGACATCGATCTTCCCGATGGCGACTATACACTTGTGGCTTATGGCGGAATGGCTTGTGACAATTCCTCATTCCATCATATCGACACCCCTACGGAAGGGGCTCTGCTGACTTCTCTTGAAACTGAGCTCAACACCGGTCTGCTCACCCGCCCTGTCGGTACGCAACTTCACAATCTCTTCTACGGAAAGAAAGAAGTGACAGTCACTTCCGCCCTCAACCAATATGTGGAAGAGACTATAGACATGATGCGCGACACCAATAACCTGCGCATAATGCTTCAGCACGTAGACGGCTCCCCCATCAACGATGAGGATTTCAATTTCTATCTCTCAGACAACAACACCCTTATGACTTGGGACAATGCCCTCCTCCCATCTCAGGAGGTGACATATTATCCCTGGACACGAGGCACTCTTAGAGTCGGACAAAGCCCCTACGAGGAATTGCCCGACGATGTGACCATGGCTTACGCCGAGTTCAGCTTCTGCCGTCTCGTCACAGATAACCGCCCTAACCTGCTCATCACGACAGCCGACGGCAGCCGAAATGTTGTCGACCTTCCCCTTCTGAATTACCTTATCGCTTCAAAAAGCGAACAATATAAAGAGATGCCCGCACAGGAATATCTTGACCGCCAACACGATTGGAACATGACATTCTTCCTTGACTCACATCTCCGTTGGATCTATGTGGAAGTCAAGGTGCTCGATTGGGTAGTACGTATAAATAACATCGACCTACAGTGATGAAAAGAATTCAGTTTTACGCAATACTATCCCTATTGTCGTTGTGTCTGCCGGGATGTTCCGACACATCGGGATTTAAGGATGAGCCACATCCCGGAACGTCAGGTTCCGGCATCGCCAACATAGAACTCGACATCTCTCTGCTTGACCTCGCAGCCAACGTCCGCACGAGAGCCGACGAAGATAAGACAGATTACGTACAGGGATCCAATTATGAAAATATAAAGACCCTGCGCATAATCATCATCGATAAAGACGGGTATGTCGAACATAATCGGTATGTAGACTTTGAACAGGCCAGGACAGACTATTCGATGACATTCAAGGTAAAGGCAAACGAAAATAAGGATATTTATATCTTTGCCAATGAACTTTCAGAAGATTGGGAAGGAAACGGATATTATCCCTTTAGGCAACTCCTTCCGGGAATTTCATTTAAATCTTCTAACCAGTCAGGGTCATTATCTCCTGAAGAAGAATTGGAGTCCCTTATTATTAAATCAAATGTAGAGACCAAAGTTCTTTTTGACAACACCGGAGAAAATAAAACCTATATTCCGATCAATGAGCATTACGAATTCTCTGTAGGAGCTGCTCCCACTGGTATAGGTGAAGTAGGCACAGAAGAAAATCCCTATGAGATTTATTGTCCTATCACGCGTGCCGCCACAAAATTTACATTCAACGTGACTTACGAAGGGACTGCAAATCTTACTGACAATGCTGTGTTTAAAGTAGAAGAAATTCATTTCAGTCAGATTGGAGATCAAGAATATCTTTTACCGAAAGACACCAAATACAATCCGGCAATCAACATAGTGGAACTTCCGGAAGAAGGAAAGAACATAAACAGACAGATCACGGAATACTCCGTTCCGGAGGAAGCCGCCAACACGGATCTGATCTTCCCCGTCAATTTAAACTTTGACAAGAATACAGGTCCCCAGACCTGGGAAAAAGATTTGTATTATCCTGAGACCAGGCTCAATCCCGGCGAAAAATATAAAGTGCGGATCAAGACAACCACGGAAGAAGATGAATCATGGGAATCAAACTGGGCAGACCTCCCCAACCTTGACATCCTTCCAAGGAATACTCATGTAAAAATCAATATAAAGATTAAGAAAAACGAAATTAACTGTACCGTTGACCTGGTGCCTTACACAGGTGTGTATTTAGAACCTGATTTTGGGGTAAACAGACCGGAAGAGCAACCATAATTTCTCTTAGAAATTGTTTAAAATTTATTTTGTCTTGTTATTGAGGTCTTTGTCGGCATCTTTATGATATTTATTCAGTCATTAT
>CAMTMX010000063.1 GCA_947073495.1 uncultured Porphyromonadaceae bacterium | reverse complement strand
TCCATACAGTTGAATACGCGTGTGGAAACTTCTTTTAGCTGATTGTATAGGTGTATGGCTTAGAAGAATCAGATGAGGAGGGAGGCGGGGAGGATCGGCATGGCGCCGGCTTGGGTGCACACGTATGCGGATGTTTCGACCGCCCTTGTATGTGCTGTTTTCACATCTTTCCCTTTCAGAATGTTTGAAATGAAAGCGGCTGTGAAGGAGTCACCGGCTCCGACAGTGTCTTCAACCTCTACAACTGGAGTGGGCTGGAACGATACATTACCGGGTGTGAACACGTAGCTACCGTTGACACCACATGTCAGGATCAACATCTTAAGATTATATTTGCCGAGCAGTATCCAGCATTTGTCTTGAAGATCGATTCCGGGATAACCGAACAGGCGGCTTATGGTCACAAGTTCCTCATCGTTTATCTTGAGGATATTGCAACGTTTCATCGACTCGCAGATGGTCTCTTTCGTGAAGAATCCCTGACGCAGATTTATGTCGAAAATGATGAGCGGATCATTCTCGGCGGGGATTGAGTCTATGAATTTGGTGATGGTTTCCCTTGACACGACATTTCTTTGTGCCAGGGAGCCGAAACATATAGCTTTAGTCTCTTTTGCAAGGTTTTCGAGCGCGGGAGTGAAGGGGATGTTGTCCCATGCCACATTCTCCTTGATATCATATTGCGGTATGCCGGCCTGGTCTATTTCTACCTGCACAGTCCCTGTAGGATATGGGACCGTGTCGATAAGCATATTGAGTCCTTTGGTATTAAAATTGTCAAGGATCTCTTTTCCGAGAGCATCATCGCCTACTGCGCTGACGACACAACTGCGGAGCCCGAATTGAGACACATGGTATGCGAAATTGGCGGGGGCGCCCCCGATTTTCTTACCTTCGGGGAGAACGTCCCACAGAGCTTCTCCCATCCCGATTACAAATTTATCTGCCATATATGTTGAGTTTTGAATGTAGAATTTTGAATGTTGAGTTGTGAGATATGAGTCTTGAGTCTTATCGATAGTAATGAGTAAATTTCTCACAACTCACAACTCATAACTCGTAACTCACAACCATTGATAAGGTCTAAACTTTCTTGATTTTTGAGATGAAATATACAAGATAAACAATCGGAATGCACATGATTGCCACTGCACCTGTCTGATTTCCTACGAAGTCGCTTGCATATCCCATGGCAAGAGGAAAAACGGTGCCTCCGAATAGCCCCATGATCATTAGTCCTGACACTTCGTTTTTCTCTTTTGGGGAGGCAAGGAGCGCCTGGGAGAAAATGATTGAGAAGATATTTGAGTTGCCGAACCCGACAAGAGCGATTCCGGTATATATCACTCCGAGAGTTGAGCCAGCAAAGAGCAAGACGGCTGCCGCAAGCATCATCAATGCACTTATTGCAAAGAAAATGCGTGGAGATACATAGCGGAGAATAAATGCTCCAAGGAAACATCCGATTGTACGGAATATAAAGTAAAGACCTGTGGCGAAGCTTGCTTCCTCAAGGGGGAGAGCAAGACGCTCCATGATTATTTTGGGTGCGATGGTGTTAGTGCCGACGTCAATTCCCACATGACACATTATTCCAAGAAAACAGAGCAGGATGAACGGGGTGGCGAGTAGCTTCACACATTCCTTGATACCTGAAGCCTTGTCTGGTTTCTCCTCTTCAATCGGTGTAGCGGCAAGGGCGGATATGGAAAGGAAGCTTACAATAGCGTAGATCACGAACAGAGCCCTCCATCCAAGACCGAAAGTGGGAAGATAAGTCGTGGCTGCCCATGCTGCGATTACAGGGGCGAGGAATGAGGCGATAGCCTTGACAAACTGTCCGAAAGTAAGAGTTGATGCGAGTTTGTCGCCGCTGATAAGATTTGTCACCAGCGGGTTGAGAGACGTCTGCATTATTGCGTTTCCGATTCCGAGAAGTGAGAAAGAAATAAGCATCGTGTAGTAGCCGTCGCCGGTGATGGGAATAATGAGAGAAAGTGTAGTTACGACGAGGCTGACAAGTACGGTTTTCTTTCGTCCTATCTTGTTCATCAGGATGCCTGTGGGCACAGAAAACAGAAGGAACCAGAAAAAAACAAGAGAAGGGAAAAGGTTTGCCTGAGAATCGGAAAGTGCGAGATCTTTCTGAACATAGTTTGATGCTGTTCCGACCAGGTCTACGAAGCCCATTGCGAAGAAACAGAGCATCACCGGCACTATCTGGAGAAGTGAATTACGTTTCATGTTGTTGGTTTAGAGTTGAGGGTTTAGGGTAATTAGCAATTAGAGGTTAGTAATTATTAATGGGAGATTAATGTCGTAAATAACTAACGACTAATAACTAACGACTAATGACTAATGACTAATGACTACAGACTACTGCTGTTTGATGGAGAAAACCTTGACAGATTCTACTTTGGCATTTCCGCCTTCGGATTTCAACGACAGTGTTGAATATGGTTCGTTGGGGAAGACGAGGTTTGTCATGACGAAGTTTCCGTCGTTGCCGAATAGTTCGATGCTTGAACGGTCTATGAAAATTCTCAGACTTATTTTCCCGTTTTGTTCAAATGTCGGAGACACGGTGACTGCAGGAAAGTTTTCGTTAAAATCTATTATGCCGCACTCCCTTCGGTCGAAAGACATTGTATGATTCTTGGGATTGTATGTCATCACAACTTTATCACCTGCCTTGTTGGCGAGTGTCATTACAATTGAAGATGCATTTTTTGCATCAATGTTTGCCGTGATTTCACACGCCCCGGAGTTGGTTGCCGGAAGTGAGACTGCAGTAGGTTTCTTGCCGATAGATTTTCCTGAAAGAGAAGAAACGACTTTACCTCTTAAAGCGTCAATCTCCGGAGAAGGAACAGATGCGAGATAGATCTGTCCATCGGGTTGGGTGAACAGTTTCATTTCGCGGGGAAGAGTGTTGGCACTGCGGTATTGGGAGGTCGGGACGTCGGCTGCATATTGCCAGTTGCTCATCCAGCCGATGACAGTTCGGCGGTTGTCTGGTGCGTTGCTCCAGCTGACTGTTGCGTAATGGTCTTTGCCATAGTCCATCCATTTTGTGGGGATGTTTCCATTTGCATCTGTGTCGGCTGTGAATTTTTTTCCGTCAAATTCACCGATGAAATATTGGGTCGCGCTTCCGCCGAATGGACCGCCGGGATTAAGATTGCATAAAAGCACCCATTTTTTTGCATCAGTCCCATCCACCGGAAGCTGAAACAGGTCAGGGCATTCCCATACTCCGTCTTGTGCTCCCATACCTTTGCCAAACGCGCTTTGGAGTGTCCAGTTTTTAAGGTCGGGAGATGTGAAGAAAAGCATCTCGTGGTCAAGTGCGTGAGCAAGAACGAGATTCCATTCTTTTGTGTCCTCGTTCCAGAACATATTCGGGTCGCGAGCCTCACTTTCAAGGGTGATTACAGGATTGCCGGGATAGACGGAAAATGTTTTGCCGTTGTCAGTGCTTGAAGCCAGGCTCTGCATCTGACTTGTGCCGGCAGAAGTGAAGAGAGCGATGACGGCATCTTTGCCGAATCCGGCGGTATTGTCATTGTCGATGGTGCAGCTTCCGCTGAACACAGACCCGAGTCCGTCCGGACGGATGGCTATGGGCTCATGTTTCCAGTTGATGAGATCGGCTGATGATGAGTGTCCCCATGTCATGTTCTGCCATTTTGATCCGTAGGGGTTATACTGATAATAAAGGTGCCAGACGCCATCTTTATAAAACATTCCGTTCGGGTCGTTCATCCAGCCGTATTCGGGAGTATGATGGAAAAGAGGACGATATTTTGTTTCACGATTTGATGTGTCGAAAGAATCGGCAAGGTGAATACCCTCCCAGCAAACGGCATCCTTAGCCTCGCGGATCGAACTGCGGTCGTGGGGTGCCAATATGTCGAGAATTACGTTGTGTCCTTTATATCTGGAGAGGTCGAACGGAACGGTGAAGTCGGTTTTAGACTGTGCGAGCCTTACATATATGGTCTCGGCGATTTTACCGTCAACGAGTATGTTGATGCGGGCGTCGTCTATGCTTTCCTGCACCGGAAGTATAAGCAGATTGCTGTCGCCGGTCACTCTTACAAGAGTGTTGTTGACGCCAAGATGATTCACTTCAACACCCTCGCCGGCAAAGGCGATTGCAGGAGCTATAAGTGTTGTGCCAGCCAAGATGGCGGTTTTGATTCGGTCTGTTATTTTTTTCATCTGTTGTTGATTTGATTTCGTAATTAAATTGAACCTTAAATAATCTTTTTTACCTGAAAGTTTTTTATGCGGCAGTTACGGGTTTGCCGGAGACTTATCAAAGGGTTTCGCATGGAAATCCGTTTGGTTTTCACATTGCAAAGCTACTATATAATTGAAAGCCCGTGTATAACAAATGATGTAATGTATATTAAAAATGTTGTAAATCATAATTATTTATAGGATTCACATTTTTTTTCATAGGATAATGCTTAAATTTGTAGGTGCGAAAACCACGTATGCTTAGTCTCGCAGAAACTTAAAGTTTAATTAAGACATATCATGAAACAATTCATAAATTTATTTCTTGTAGTTTTCTCGCTCTTGGTGGTCACTTCATGTGGAAGTGACAGGAAATATAAGATAGGGGTCTCTCAGTGCAGTGAAGACGACTGGCGTGCCAAGATGAACGATGAGATCAACCGGGAAATCATGCTCCATGAAGACGCAATGGTGGAGATCCGTTCCGCCGGCGACAACAATCAGAAGCAGATTGAGGATATACGTTATTTTGTTGATAATGATTTCGACATATTGATAGTCTCTCCCAACGAGGCGGCAGCCTTGACGCCTATAATAGATGAGGTTTATAGCAAGGGTCTACCTGTCATAATTTTTGACCGCAATATAAATTCTGATTCCTACACATCGAGGATGGGTGTTGATGATAAAGGGCTTGGGAAATCAGCGGCGCATTATGCATTCCATATCCTTGGAAACAACCCTAAGGCAATAGAAATTTACGGACTCCCGGGTTCGACCCCTGCCGAAGACCGTCACTCCGGCTTCGCCACAGAGTTTGAGCTGCATGGGGGGGCGTTGCTTGCCAGCATACCGGCAAATTGGAATCAGGAAGAAGCCGTCCCATTGGTTGATTCTTTATTGAATGTGTATCAGGATGTTGATCTTATTTTTGCACACAACGACAGAATGGCTATCGGAGCGGCGGAAGCTGTTAAAAAACTTGGCAGGGATAGTATTAAGATCATAGGTATAGACGCCGCTCCCGAGATTGGAATAAAGGCTGTGACCGACAGGATTATAGATGCAACATTCCTTTATCCGACAGAAGGGCACCGTTTGATTCAGACGGCATTGAAGATATTAAGGGGAGATCCTTATGATAAAGAGATTATTATCCCCGCCTCTTCGGCAGTAGACAACACTAATGCAGATATTCTTCTGTTGCAAAACGAAACCCTGAAAGCTGAGACAGGTAAGATGAAAGTGCTTAAAGGTCAGATCGACAATTATTGGGCACAACATTCATCTCAGACATTCCTGTTTTATGCCAGTATAGCCATATTGGTGTTGCTCAGTGCTTTCCTGTTTCTTTTGCTGCGTACATACTGGATGAACAAACGCCATCAGGCGGTTTTGATGAGTCAGAACCGCCTTCTTGAAGAAGAGAGAGACAAACAGAAGGAATTGAACACAAAATTAGAGGAGGCGACACAGTCGAAACTGATGTTTTTTACTAATGTCAGTCACGATTTGCGCACACCTTTGACTCTGATTTCTGAACCGGTGTCACAATTGGCTGCGGCGTCAAATCTGACACCGCAGCAACACACTCTCATGAAAATTGCCGACAAGAATGTAAAGATTCTGTATAGGCTGATAAATCAGATTCTTGATTTCAGAAAATATGAAAACGGCAAATTGAAATTGCATTTGCAGGAGATAGATTTCAGAAAGGTTGCAGACGATTGGACGGATTCTTTCAGGGAGATAGCAAGAAAGCGGGATATTAAATTGAGACTCGATGCTCCCGAGGGAGATAATCCGCTGTTGATTGCCATTGATGTCGAAAAATTTGAGCGTGTATTTTTCAATCTGGTTTCAAACGCGTTTAAATACACAAAAGACAACGGGTCTATAACCGTGTCGTATGCTTTTGATGATAAAAAATTTGTGATGAAGGTTGCCGACACGGGTGAAGGTATCAGTGAAATCGATCTCGGAAACATATTCGACCGTTTCTACCAGGTTGACCGTATACATCCAAAGGGATCCGGGATCGGATTGTCGCTTGCCAAAGCGTTTATAGAACTGCATGGCGGAACGATATCTGTTGAAAGTGAGATTAATAAAGGTTCTGTGTTTATTGTGACATTGCCGGTAATTCATGTCGCTGAAAATCCGGTTGATGTGGCTAAAAATATTGAATCTTCGGAAGTTGTGTCTGAGCTTGACTCTATAGAGAGTGAAGTAAAGTTCGATTCGGACAGACCTGTATTGCTTCTCATAGATGATAACCGCGATATCCGGCAGATGGTCGGCGAGCTGATGAGTGATGAGTATAACATTATAACAGCCTCCAACGGTGCTGATGGATTGAGGAAAGCTGCCAAATATGTTCCCGACCTCATAATCTGCGATGTGATGATGCCGGGCATGGATGGTCTTGAATGTTGTTCGTTGCTCAAGGAGGAGGTTTCCACGTCGCATATCCCGGTATTGATGCTCACGGCATGTTCGATGGATGAACAACGTGCACAAGGATATGACAGCGGGGCAGACGGCTATCTGTCGAAGCCATTTTCATCAAAAGTGTTGAAATCCCGGTGTGCCAGCCTGATAAAGAACAGGAAGCGTATTAAGGAGTTATGGCAGAATCCTGCAACCCTGGCAATGGGTGGTGTTAAATCTCTTGCAGACAAAAAGAAAGAAATGACCACGGCATCTGATATAGAGAATGCTTTCTATACGAAATTTCTTGAGATATTTGATTCCGAAATGGGCAATCCTGACGTGAGTGTAGACAGTCTTGCCGCAAAAATGGGTCTTGAACGGACGCAGTTCTATCGCAAGATAAAGGCATTGACCAATTATTCTCCTGTTGAACTGATGCGTAGTCTAAGACTTAAAAAGGCACGCACCTTTATCACTGGAAGTGATAAGACAATCAGTGAGATAGGATATGAAGTAGGATTTTCCACACCGGCTTATTTTACCAAATGCTATCGTGAGGCTTATGGAGAAACTCCTACCGATACGCGTGCGAAATTAATGGGAAACTCCTCCCTATCATAATTAAAGACACACTTATATGAGACTCAAAAAATTTTTTTCATTATTGGCATTGTCGGCGTGCTTATCCTTGCATGCAACTGAACTACAGAAAGACTCGCTTCTCTCTGATTTCGATAGTCTTGTGAAGATAATAGAGACGACTCATCCTGATCCCTATACCAACTATGGCGGACGTGTGTTTTTTCATAAGAAAGCTGCGGATTTTCGCAATACTCTTTTGAAGGATTCCTGTCTTAATGTCTCCGGGCTTTATGATAGAGCAGTGGAATTTATGTCTCTTTTGCAAGACGGACATTCGCTTATTAATCAGCCGATAGATGATAAACCGACAAATTCCGGCACGGATTCCCTTTTATTGGTTAAATTTATATATGCAGACGGTTCGTTGTTGGTCAATGCCATAGATTCCGGTGCAAGTCATTTATTGGGGAGCCGTCTGATCGGCATCAACGGGATTCCGGTGAAAGAGATAACGGATCATGTGTCGCGCTATTATCCCTGTGAAAATAAAGCCGGAAGATATGGGTTTCTTTCAGATTATTTCCGGACTCTTGATATTTATAGAAAATTGGTAGGAGATAAAAGTGCAAGATTAATATGCGATCTTGTTACTCCTGAGGGTGACAGTGTTTCTTATTCTCCGGTAGTGATAAATACCCGTGATTTTTCCAAAGTTCCTAAGGCGAGAGTTCCGGTTAGCGGTCAGTTCCCTTCTCACCAGATGGAGTGGCGCGATATTGATGGCACAATGTTTTTCCGGTTGACTACCGTAATGTCTCGAGAGAATTTTGAGTTTCAATATAATAACGGATGGGACTTTTATGATCAGCTCAGGGGGTATTATCATATGACAGGGATGGAGATGCCTGCCGACACTGTTGCCGCCATGAATGCAGTCCCCTCCATGTCTGAGACGTTCATGGGTATGCTGTCGGATATGAAGTCTAAAGGGATCAAAAGGTTGGTGATAGATCTCCGCGGAAACGGTGGTGGCTGGACCCCTATCACATTGCCTACCCTCTATATGATGTATGGCGACGATTATCTTGAAACCGATATGTCAAGCGATTTCTATCGCCGGATATCTGATCTTTATTTGAAGAAAATCAATTCTTCAATAGAAGATTTCAACCGGAACAACGGCACCGATCTAAGAGTCGGGGATTATCTCATACCTTTTGAAGGGGAAGACAGCAGGAGTATTTCCCGAAAACGGGATGATTTCTTGAATCAGGCATTTTGCACGGATAAGGTTAGGGAAGAGTTGCGTAAGTTGAATGGAGCGCCCTTCTTCCGGCCGGAAGAGGTGTATGTGGTGACAGACAATGCAACATTCAGTGCGGCTTTCCACTATGCATTCTATCTCGGCAAGATGGGTGCTATGGTTGCAGGTGAAACTTCTTCACAGGCACCCAACTGTTATATGGAGGTAACTCCTTTCAAGCTTCCATATTCCGGATTGACAGGTTCGGTATCCAACTCCATGCAGGTGTTTCTTCCGGGAAACGATCCAAAGTCTAAAGAATTTACACCAGAGTTCAGACTGACCTACGATGACTACCGCCGCTATAATTTCGATATGAACAGTGTCATGCTACATCTCCTGCAAGTCTGTACGGACAATCCATGAGATTCTTCCCTTTTTAGATGTAATTTTATTTTCCTCCATATTCATGCCCGCAATAAGCATTGCGGTTCAAGACCCGGTCTCACAAAAAACTTAAGTTCTTTTGTGAGACCGGGTCGTATGAGCCCTACCCTAACCCTTGATCTTGTATTATTTCCGCAAATCCTTTATAAAAAACGGCACAACATAGAATAAATGTTGTGTTGTGTATTAAAAAACGTGCATGTCACGGTTTTTGATAGCCGTGACAACATGCATTATACGCGGTTAAGGTGGTTTGTCGTTAATTTTGCGGCAGAAATTTTAACCAAAACTAACATAACATGAAAAAAGGAATCCTCAGCGCACTCATGCTCCTGCTCACGGCAGTCATGATGCATGCACAGGAAATCACTGTGCACGGGAAGGTGATCTCACGTGCTGACAACGAACCTCTGATCGGTGCCACCGTGAGATGCGCAGACAGTAATAAAGGGACAGCCACCGACATCGAGGGGGAGTTTACCCTGAGTGTAAAGGAGGGGACATTGTTGACAATTTCCTATGTGGGCTATAAGACCGCCGAAGAGAAGGCGGCTCCCGAAATGACAATCTATCTTGACGAAGACACCGGACTCCTTGACGAACTCGTCGTGGTGGGCTACCAGACAATGAAAAAAGCAGACCTGACCGGTGCGGTCTCTGTGGTGTCGACCAAATCGCTTGAAACAAGCTCCGACAGCGACCCGATGCGTGCTCTCCAGGGAAAGGTGCCGGGAATGACTATTACTGCAAACGGCTCTCCAAGCGGCACCGGTTCTGTAAGGATCCGAGGTATCGGCTCTTTCAACGCTTCACAAGACCCTCTCTTCGTCATCGACGGAGTGCCCACCACAGCTACTCTCAATTCTCTTAACATGAATGATATCGAGAGTATGCAGGTGCTAAAAGATGCAGCTTCCGCTTCAATCTATGGTTCAAGAGCGGCAAACGGTGTGATCATCATCACCACTAAAAAAGGTAAAAATTCAGGCGACGGCAAGACAAATGTAAGTTTCTCCGCAAACTTCACGACCCAGTTCTATTCTTCACAATCGAAGATGAAACTGCTCAACACTCCCGAATACGCCACTGCAATGGCTCAGGCGGCTCTTAACGACGGTCTCGACCCGGCTGCATACGCATCAAGCTACGGTCTTAACCTTAATGCCACATCCGGTTATCCTATAAAAGTCTATAATATAGCCACCGGGGAATACCAGAATTATATGGTCAACGGTTACTACGACGGATTTATCAACAGCAAACGCACGATGAGCATGTCTAACACCGACTGGCTCGACGAAATTTCACGCACCGGTTTCTCTCAGCACTACGATGCGTCAGTGTCACGCGCCTCTGATAAAGGTTCGACTTTCTTCTCTCTCGGATACAAGAAAAACGAAGGTATCCTCAAATATACGAATTTTGAAAATATCGCAGCCAGAATCAATACGTCTTTCAATATTTCCCCTGTGCTGACAGTAGGCGAGAACTTCACCCTCACCTATACCGAACAAGTGGATTGCCAACCTCTTGAAAACGCGTTGAAGATGCCCTCTTCTGTCCCTGTGTTTGAAATTGACGGCACTACCTACGCCGGCCCTGTGGGAAGTATGGCTGACCGTCAGAACCCTCTTCGCGAGCTTGCTTTCAATAAAGACAACGCGCTCAACGTGTGGCGCCTTTTCGGAAACGCATATATCGATATCAAGCCCATAAAGGGTCTTGTGCTACGTTCCAATTTCGGTATTGACTACGATGCCGCTTTCATTCACTCCTACAACTATACATTCCATAGCGACATTGTGAACAACGACACCAACTCCACTACCCTGTCGCAGGCAAACGACTCCAAGTGGACATGGACAAACACCGCCAACTATAACTTCACTCTCAAGAACGACCATAATTTCACTGTGCTTGCCGGTATGGAAATGTTCCGACAGAGCAGAATTGATTTCTCCGGATACAACGAAAACTACGATATAGAGACCCCGGACTATATGTATCCCGATGCATCATCCGGTGTGGAAAGGTCTACCGGCAACAAGTCGGCTTACGCACTTGTGTCATACTTCGGCAAGGTGGACTATAATTGGAAGGATCTTCTTCTCGCTTCTTTCACAATACGCCACGACGGTTCTTCACGTTTCGGAAGTAACAACCGCTACGGAACTTTCCCTGCGGCGACTCTTGGCTACCGTCTTTCAGAAAACATCAGCAAACCTTGGCTTGACGACCTCAAAGTACGTCTGTCATGGGGTAAGACCGGCAACCAGGCTATCTCCAACACAGCACGTTATGCCCTCTATATAGCTGATTACGGCAATGATCGTGTCACTTCCACCGCCTACGACCTCCTTCTTCAGCAGAGCGGTATCTTCCCTTCGGGCTATTATGCAAGCCAGACAGCAAACCCCAACCTCAAATGGGAGACAACAATACAGTATAACGCCGGTATTGACTTCGGATTCCTTAAAAACCGGCTCACCGGTTCGGTCGACGGCTATATCAAGGATGTGAAAGACATGTTGATTATACCTGCATATCTTGGTTCGATGGGTGAAGGGGGCGCATCATGGCTCAACGGTCCTTCACTCCGCAACTGGGGTATGGAGTTCCAGATCGGATGGCGCGATGAACTTGCATGTGGTCTCGGCTACCGTGCGGCTCTCAACTTCGACTTCTTCCGCAACCGCGTCACTTATCTCCCGGCAACAACTACAGGTTCATACGTGCATACCACTACTGAAAACCTCGTGCAATCCCGTCGACCCTTCGGTTCGATCGTAGGTTACGTTTTCGACGGACTTTTCCAGAGTCAGGAAGAGGTGCTTGCTTACGGTCAGGACAATGCCCGTGTTGGCGGGATGAGGTATGCCGATCTTAACGGCGACGGCAAGATCACAGCCGACGACCAGACATGGATCTTCAATCCGGTTCCGGATCTTTCTTTCGGCCTTAACGTTGAACTCAACTATAAGAATTTTGATTTCCAGATGTTCTGGCAGGGTGTTCTCGGACAGGACGTCTACAACAACCAGAAATTCCAGAATGACTTCTGGAGCGTGACCGACGCCGGCAGCAACAAGGGTGTCCGCGTTCTTGATGCATGGCTCCCCAATGTAAATGCCAATTCCACTATCCCTATGCTGACCACCAACAATAAGGGTGACGAAGGGAGGGCATCATCCTACTTCGTGGAAAACGGCTCATACGCCAAGCTCCGCACTCTTCAGATCGGTTATAATCTTCCGTCAAGCATTCTTGAGAAACTCCGCATGAGCAAGGCGCGTGTCTACGTTTCCGGTCAGAACCTTCTCACAATCAAGAGCGGCAGCCTAACCTGCACCGACCCTGAAAACCCGAATTGGGCATATCCTATCCCGACTTCAGTTTCATTCGGACTTCAGCTCGATTTCTAATCTTAAAAAATCCAGACAATCATGAAATCAATCAAGATATCCCTTCTTTCCTCAATGGTTGCTCTCTGCATGACAGGTTGCAACGATTTTATCGACGTTCCTCCAACCGGAGTGGTCGATGGTGATCTGGCTTATTCCCAGCCCGACAAAATGGTGAATGCCGCATATGCCTCTTTGGGCGACTGCTGGTATACATATCCTTTCAATCTCTGGCCATACGGCGACCTCTCTTCCGACGACTGTCTGAAGGGTGGCGGCGGCACTACCGACACCGGCTATCATCCTATGGAGATCTGGTCTACCCTAACATCCACTCCCGGCGAACTTGATGAACTCTGGTATCGTCTCTATTGCAACATTTCCCGTTGCAACCGTGCTCTTGTCGCTCTTGAGCAATACGGTGTGGAGAAACTTGGTGAAAAGACAGCGGCTCAGAGGGTGGGAGAGGTACATTTCCTCCGTGGTCACAGCTATTTCAAACTCCTCACAATGTTCCGTCAGATTCCATGGGTGGATGAGGAGGTATTCAAAAACAATACTCAGGAACAGACCCGTAATGATGAGTTTACCTACGAAGAGCTTTTCCAAAAGGTGATTCATGAATTTGAACTCGCTTACGAGGCTCTCCCGGAAGAGGTGACCGACGGTGGCGGGCGCGCCAACAAGATTGCAGCTGCTTCTTATCTTGCAAAGTGCTACCTCACAATTGCCTGGGGCGACGGGTATGAGGCAACCGACGGTGTGAATTTCATCAATAAGGAATATATGCAGAAGGTGGTGGAATATACCGACGACGTGGTAAGATCCCGTTATGGATATCTTGCTGATTTCGGCGATATCTTCCTTCCGGAATATAAGAACAGCGAGGAATCGATATTCGCCGTACAGACTTCGCAATATACTGAAGACAACACACGTTTCGGACGTGCCAACTGGTCGAACATGCTCAACGGTTGCTGGGGAATGTGGTCGTGTGGATGGGACTTCCATAAACCTTCCCAGAATCTGGTCAACGCCTATAAGACGCAGGATGGTCTCCCGATGTTTGACGAATACGACAAGACCAATGCTTATCCGGTCAACGGCAATGTCGATTCCCAGAAGTGGGATCCGAGATTGTTCCATACTGTCGGAATGCCTTCATTCCCCTATAAGTATGAATCGGAATATATGATGACAACCCAGAATTCCCGTACACCAAACACCTACGGCTTCTACACCTCTTTAAAGGATGTGCCTCAGAGAAGCGCCGGCGAGACATTCGACGGTTCCTGGCAGGCATTCGCGATGAACGATTATGTGTTCCGCTATACCGATGTCATGCTTATGCGTGCCGAGGCACTTATCGAGCTTGACCGTCTTGAGGATGCTCGCGCCATTATCAACGATATCCGCCAGCGTGCCGCCGACTCTGTGGATAAGCATATCTCATATGCTAAAGATTTTTGCCGGATCGCTCTTTATCCTTCAACTTATTTCACAGATAAAGAGACTGCACGCAAGTGCCTCCGTTGGGAACGCCGTCTTGAGATGGCTATGGAAAGCAGCCGCTATTTCGATCTTCGCCGCTGGGGAATAGCTTCGACAGTTCTGAATGCATATTTTGAGAAGGAACAGAATTCAAGCTATGACGGGGTGAGCTACGGACAGTATCTTCAGGATGCCTACTACACTCCCGGAAAGAACGAGTTCTACCCTATTCCATATAATCAGTTGTACTACGTCCCCGGTCTTTATGTCCAGAACAAAGGCTATAATTAATCAGATAAATACGTTTGAATCATGATAAAATTTCGATCAATAAATATATTGGCTGCCGGACTTCTCGCTCTTTCCGGCTGTCAGGACAAAGATTATGAAATAAGCGATCCTGTTATTGCCCCGATTTCGCAGGATGACCTCAAAGGTGAGCTTGTTGACAACGACTATGTGTGGTCATGGTCGCCGCGTGAAGGTCAGGATATTCAGGTCACAGTGTTGCGCAACGGACAGATGATGTCTACCGAGACTTCTTCCACCGGCTCCTACACACATCATAATGTCGAGACAAAAGTGCCTTATACCTATATCTTCAAATTGACCGACGGCACAAATTTCTCTAAGGGCGTGATAAAGTATTTCACCCGCAATGGAGCTAATCCGGTAAGCGATATATCGCTCACTCAGATTGATAAAGATAATGCCGAATATGATGCCATTGTGGAATGGACACCTTCAGACGATGCTACGGAACTTTCATTCGAGGCAACCTCGGGCTTGCGTACTATCTCTGAGACACTTCCCTCTTCTGTCGGCAGCTACACCATCGCCGATGTGCTTGATGGTGAAGAATGGAATGTGACGATCACAGCCTCAAACTCAGAAGGGAAGTCCCTGCCTGCATCCGGATCGTTGAAAATCGGTAAGACAGCCATCGGATTTTTGAGTGAATATGCCACTGAAGAGGAACTTATTTCTAACGGGGATGATGACGAGGCTTGCGCATGGCTGTGGTTGAAGAGTGAATATCCTGCCGCGTCTTATGTTTATTTCGGGGATATTGCTTCAGCTGAGGATCTTGATCCCTATCGTGTGCTATTCTGGTTGCGCGATCTTGAAGACCGTCCTGAAGACGATGTGTTCAATATGCCCGAGGTTGTAAAGAATGCCACACCTTTCGTCAAGGAATGGTATGCGGCAGGTGGAAATCTTCTCCTCTGGAGCCATGCCACAGCGTATATCGGCACTCTCGGACGACTTGAAACCGACATGCTCCTATCAAACGATCGTGCAATCGGTCTTGGCAGGGGTGGATGGAACGGCGACACATGGATGATGGCGGTGCAGCTGCATCCCGGCAGCCGGTTTAAGAAAGATTTCTCCACGCATCCCATCTACAAGGGTCTTGACATAACGGAGAATGACCGTACCAAACTTATCGCATTCAAAGGTGCAGGGTGGACTGAAGATCATAACTGCCTATACTTCAATATTCCTTCGGTTCTTACCGGTATCGGGAATCAGGAAGAGGCTTGCTACAATGCGTTGACACAGGTGTATGGCATATATCCTCTCGGCACCTGGGACTCTCAGATCGATTGGGTTTCACAGCTGAACGTATGGGAGGCAAGACAGGGGAACACGGAATTTAAAGGAACTGTGCTCTGTATCGGTAACGGAGGATGCGAATTCTCTTTAAAGAATGCCGACGGCACCCCCGATATTTCCGCATACCCCAAGAATAATCCCTATCAGGGAAATGTCTTGAAACTTGCGAAAAATTCTCTTGAATATCTAAAAACCAGGTAATACCGAAACTGATGAAAATCCTAAATATTTTCCTGCTTACCGCGCTCATGACTGGGGCGGCGGCTTGCGGCGACGACAAGTTTGATCTGCAGCCCACTCCTCCTGTAGAAACTGATACGCCCGATAATCCCGGAGACCCTGGAGAAACAGTCACTTCCCGCAACGAGCAGTATCGCCCGCAGATTCATTACACTCCCGCAAAAAACTGGATCAACGATCCCAATGGAATGGTTTATGTGGATGGAGTCTATCATCTTTACTACCAATATAACCCTCAGGGCAACGGCTGGGGCAACATGAGCTGGGGGCATGCCACATCTACTGACCTTGTTCATTGGTCGGAACAGGCAGTGGCGATGGTCAGAAATGAATGGGGCGATATATTCTCCGGAAGCGCGATAGTAGACAAAGATAATGTCGCCGGATTTGGGAAGAATGCGATCCTTGCGTTCTACACGGCATCCGGAGAGCATCAGCAGCAATGTCTTGCCTATAGCACGGACGGCGGTGCCACTTATACTCAATATGAAGGGAATCCAATAATCCCCAACACTGTGCTTGGCGATTTCCGTGACCCTAAAGTTGTGTGGCATGAAGAATCCAATAAATGGATCATGGCTCTTGCGCTCGGATGGAGTCATCAGATAGAATTCTGGGGTTCGGAAGACCTTAAAAGCTGGATCCGTCTCTCCACATTCACCACCACAGCCGAACGTTGCAACATCGGGCAGTGGGAATGTCCGGATCTTATCCGTTTGCCCTATAAAGGCGGGGAGAAATGGGTGTTGATTGTCAGCAACAATCCGGGTGGACCGGTGGGAGGGTCTGGTACAGAATATTTCGTCGGAGACTTTGATGGTGAATCGTTCACCGCAATGGATCTTGACTACCCGTTGTGGCTTGATTATGGCGCCGACAACTATGCCGGGGTCACATGGAGCAATACGCCCGATAGTCGTGCGGTCATGATCGGATGGATGAACAATTGGAACTACAGCGGGGACGTTCCCTGCGATCCATGGCGTTCGGCAATGACTCTGCCGCGCGAGCTGACGTTAGAGGAGGTGAACGGGTTTCCTTTGCTTACAAGTGTAGTTGTAAAAGAAATAGAAGGGATAGCCGGAGAATGGAGCGTTTCGAATGATGGTATCGGGGATGCCTGGGAGGCTCGTTTTAATATAAGCCTTACTGCAAATTCTGCATTCAGGCTTGAAAATTCCTACGGACAATATATGGAAGTTGAAGTCAATGCGGCAGCCCGTAAATTGATTGTGAAGCGGACCTCATCTACCGGCGAGACAAGATTCAACAATCTGTTCTCCATTCCAAGTATTTCAGCACCATTCAATTGTGAGGAAGAAGAAATGGAGTTGCACGTATTTGTAGATCGCTCTTCAGTTGAGATCATGAATGCCTCGGGCACAATGTGTCTGACAAATCTGGTGTTCCCGCGTGAAAGCTACAACCGTATTTCAGGCGTTGAAAACGTAAGCTACCGCAAATTGTCTTCCATCTGGTAAATAAGTTTTATAAAGCCGGATTATCCCGTTTGGGATATCCGGCTTTATTTGTTTTGTAGCAGTTCCTAAGAAACTGTTTAAATTTATTTGTCGAAGGAATTGAGAGTATTTGTCGAGCAGATTTTTGATATTTATGAAGGAGTTATGGGGTTCCATAATGACTGAATAAATATCATAAAGATGCCGACAAAAATCTCAAGGACAAGACAAAATAAATTTTAAACAGTTTCTAAGATTTTTAATAAAAGTTTCTTATTTTTGCATCTGATAAATTTGATGAATAAACTTAATATGATGAATAGCAAAGTGAAATCTTTAATCGCAATGTTTGTATTGTCGGCGGTAAGTCTATTGCCGGCAATTGCCAGGGGAGAGGTGATAGACATTCCCGATTCTGTCATGAAAGTGTTTTTGCCTGAGGGATCTGATGCCACAGGTAAATGTGTGGTCATATTGCCCGGTGGCGGTTACAGTGGTCTGGCTGTGAATCATGAGGGGTATGATTGGGCGCCGTTTTTTAATGAACGTGGAATCGCGTGTGCCGTGGTCAGCTATCGTATGCCTCACGGAGACAGGTCTCTTCCTATATCCGATGTCGAAAAAGCCATGAAGATAGTGCGCGACAATGCCGAAGAATGGAAGATCAATCCGGATGATGTCGGAATCATGGGGTTTTCTGCAGGCGGGCATCTTGCATCGACAATAGCCACACATTCTGCGGATGGACTTAGACCTGATTTCCAGATTCTATTTTATCCTGTGATAACCATGGACGCCGCCTTTACCCATCAGGGATCACGCAGCAATCTCCTCGGAGACAGTCCATCGTCTGATCTGGTTGATGAGTTTTCAAATGAAAAGCAAGTGAGCGGCAAGACTCCAAAGGCATTTGTTGTCTTGAGCGGTGACGACGATATAGTGCCTGTAGCTAATTCGCTTCGTTACTACGAATCTCTTATAAAAGAAAACATTCCGGTAAGCATGCATATATATCCCTCCGGAGGACACGGCTGGGGTTATAATTCAGGATTCAAATATCATCCTCAGGTCATATATGAATTGGATAACTGGCTGAAAGAATGAATCCTGTAGGCCACGCTATAAACAATAATCAATATAATTATTTAAGTTTCGCAAGCTCACTTAAGGTTTGAAGGTTAAGGGGTTATATTTACACATGATCTTTAAAGAAACCTAAAATCTATCCACAATTGTAGATTAACCTTTTAACCCTATAACCTCATAACCCTCAACTTTCGCATGCGAAAGTTGAATATAATTAATACCAATGA
>CAMTMX010000062.1 GCA_947073495.1 uncultured Porphyromonadaceae bacterium | reverse complement strand
CAAGTTCAACCGCGTAGACATTATGGCGAAGAACCACAAGGGGGAACTAATCATAATCGAGATACAGCTTTCAAGACAGGTACATTATCTTGAGAGGATACTGTTCGGCGTCGGTAAGGCACTCAGCGACCATCTGTCGAAGGGTGACCCTTACGGAAAGGTCAAGAAGGTATACTCGATCAGCATACTTTATTTCGACATCGGAAAAGGTGACGATTACATCTACCACGGGCAGACCGTGTTCAAGGGCGTACATACCGGCGACATTTTCCAGCTCAGCGAGAGGGACAGGGATTTCCTTAAGATGAAGTCTCCGGAGGAAGTATTCCCGGAATATTACCTTTTAAGAGTGAACGAGTTCGACAAAGTTGCCACAACTCCGCTTGAGGAATGGCTTGACTACCTGAAGAACGGTCGTGTGCGTCCGGACACCACCACCCCGGGTTTGAAGGAGGCGAAGGAGAAACTGAACTACCTCCGGATGAACTCCGATGAAAGACGTGCCTACGAACATTACCTCGACAACCTCCGGATCGAGGAGGATTGCCTTGAATCCGCAAAACTCGAAGGTCTCGCTGAAGGAAGAGCTGAAGGACGCGCTGAAGGAAAAGCAGAAGGCAAAACTGAAGCTATGAAAGAAATGGCCAAGAGCCTAAAGGAACTTAATGTCCCGATTGACATAATAATAAAAACCACCGGTCTGTCAGCTAATGAAATAGAATCAATCTAAATCTTACAAGCAAATAAGGTGAAACCTTATGAGAGGGAGGCAAATTAAGCCGGATTGACAATTACGTACGTCAAATCCGGCTTATTTCATCAGATTAAGTTTCCCGAACAATAATATGAATCCCTCAGAATCTACCGATTTTATCGAGAAGCTGATTAACAGCTGCTTCGGGAGTTGCGGTTGACTCAAGACATTTGATGAATTGCGAACCAATTATCGCTCCGCTACTGTAACGACATGCCTCATCGTATGTAGTCTTGTTAGAAATACCAAATCCTATCAATCGAGGATGCTTCAGATCGAGACTGTCAATTCTCTTAAAATAACTGAGTTGTGTATCATCGAAACTGTCTCGTGCTCCTGTGGTCGACGCAGCTGAAACCATATAGATAAACCCTTCACAATGCTCATCTATAAGCCGGATACGCTCTTCAGTGGTTTCCGGTGTTATCAGCATGATCATAGGGATGTCATACCTATCACTCAACTCCTTATACTCCTTCATATACACATCAAACGGAAGGTCAGGAATGATAACACCATCTATACCAGCATCCTTAGCCCGTTTGAAAAAGGTCTCAGTCCCCATCTGCATTATCGGATTCATATAACCCATTGCAATAAAAGGGGTATTCGGATTTACCTTACGCGCTTCCTCCACCTGGTCAAGAAGCAAACGTAGCGTCATGCCGTTGCGAAGTGCCACAGTACTGCTCTGCTGAATAACCTTACCGTCCGCCATCGGATCCGAGAACGGGATACCCACCTCGATCATATCCACTCCGGCTGCACACAATGTATTGATCACACCGACAGTAGAATCCAATTCAGGAAACCCGGCTGTAAAATACACGGAAAGTAGATTCTCTGCCTTTTTATTTAGAAGTTCTTTTAATCTGTTCATATCGATCCAAATTATTATTTAAAATTAATTATTGAAGAGGCTTAATCAACAACTTCATTATCTCCCTGAATCTCATAAAGATTAGAATTCAATTCAAATTTCAAAATTCATAAATCTCTTGATCAATCCCACATCTTTGATTCCGGGAGCCACCTCAAAGCGGCTATTAATATCCACCCCTATAAAATGTGGATGGTCAAACCCTAAAATCTTATTCTTATCCTCCGGTCCTATCCCTCCGCTCAACAAGAAATCTGTGTTAATTTCAGCCTTTTGAAGAAGATCCCAGTTAAACTTTAATCCGGAACCACCCTTGGAAGGGGTTGCTGTATCAAAAACAAATAGATTTACTGCCCCTTCATAATCATTGACTCTTCGGAGACTTTCAATATCTTTTATGGAAATAGCTTTAAGCACCGTCAACCCGCGGTCTATTAATCTACCGCATAATTCCGGAGACTCATTCCCGTGAAGTTGAACTGCCTTAAATCCGTATTCTTCAACCAGAGAAATGCTCTCGTCCTCCGACATATCAACCGTCACGGCAACAGATATAATATCAGCCGGAAGCAATTTAACAAAATCCGGATTCAATCCCGAACAATTTCTCGGAGATGGGGGATAAAAGATAAAGCCCATATAATCAGGATGCATCGCCGCAACCGCCGATATATTGTAGGGATCACGCATGCCACACACTTTTATTTTCAATCTCTCTCCCGTCATCTCACCAGATTATCGTCAATAAACTTTCTTAATGTCCCTCCGGGATCAGGAGTCGACATGAATGCCTCCCCTATCAGGAAACCATCAAAACCGATTGTTTTCAACCGCCTTACATCTTCAGTTTTTTTGATACCGCTCTCCGCAATCTTCACAATTCCTGACGGCAGCCGGTCAACCAAAAGCGCAGAATTTGAGATATCCGTTGAGAATGAAGTCAGATCCCGGTTGTTGACACCCACCATGTCGGCATCCATGGGCACAGATTTCAATTCCGACAAGGTATGAATCTCAACAAGCGTCTGCATCCCGAGTTCATGCGCCATATCATTCAACTGTCTGACCTCTTCTACGCCTATCATGGCTGCAATAAGCAATATGGCATCGGCACCGAATATCCTTGCCTGATAAAGCTGATACTCATCAACAATAAACTCCTTTCTAAGAAGAGGAATTGACGGGGCGGCCACTCTTGCTACGGCAAGATCTGTCAACGAACCTCCGAAATAAGGAGTGTCGGTAAGAACCGACATGGCAGCTGCGCCATTCTTTGCGTAACTTTCAGCGATATCTCCCACTTCACTCATAGGAGAAATTTCACCTCTCGAAGGTGACCGGCGCTTATGTTCCGCTATAATACCCACATCATGATTCAAGATGGAACTACGCATGGAAATAACCTCCCGACTGACATCAGAAACCTGTTCCCTCAATTGTTCAAACGGGATAAGTCTCTTCATTGCTGCCACTTCCCTGCGTTTTGTAGCGGCTATCTTTTCAAGTATATTCTTTGACATTCCCTTATTGATTTACCTCTACAAATTTTCTGAAACTATCGAGAGCCGCTCCGCTTTCCAATGATTCCTTAGCCACCTTGACGGCATCCTTAATCGAAAGGAGTGGTTCAAGTGTATGAATGGCGAAAGCTGCATTGGCAATTACACAATTTTTCTTAGGATCCGACGCCCTGTTTGAAAGCACGTCATCAAACACTTTGGCTGCCTCCTCCACCGTGTCTCCTCCATAGAGATCTTCTTGAGTGCCACCCTTCAGACCAAGATGCTTTGCTTCCATTACCTTCTCGGAATTATTGTTAACTACCTTAAACGGAGATGTAAGCGAAATCTCGTCATATCCGTCAAGAGAATGTACAATCGTGCAATTGATACCCTCATTTTGGGCAATATAACGATAAAGGCGCATCAATTTAAGATTGTATACTCCAAGCAATTGATTTTTCGGGAGAGTCGGGTTGACCAATGGACCGAGCATGTTGAAAAAGGTACGCATCTTCAACGAACGCCTCACTGGACCCACACTCTTAAGTGCCGGACTGAAAAACGGAGCGTGCAAAAAGCTTACCCCACTCCTGTCTAATGACCTATGAAGCTTGTCGGGATCTGCCGTAAACTTCACCCCATGCTGTTCAAGCACATTAGAGGCTCCGGAAACTGAACTTGCGCCATAGTTTCCATGTTTCACCACTTTACGTCCTGCTCCGGCAACCACAAAACATGAGGCGGTAGATATATTAAATGTATTCTTGCCGTCACCTCCGGTACCCACAATATCAATAGTGTTGAGATCTCCAAAATCAACAGCTACACGACGCTGCAATATGGCATCACGAAAACCGGTAAGTTCATCAGGGGTGATACTTCTCATGAGAAATACAGTCATGAATGCCGACAGCTGGTTGTCGTTATATTTTCCGTCGGCTATATTGAGCATAATGTCTCTTGCCTCGTCACGTGTGAGGCTCTTATGCTCGAACAGGTTTGATAATATGCGGTTCATAATAGTTTCAATGTTCAAGAAAATTTGAAATGATTTTTATTCCATCGGGGGTGAGTAGGGATTCCGGATGAAATTGCACCCCATGCACATCCAGGTCCTTATGTCTGATCGACATTATCTTGCCGTTCCCATCTCTTGAAGTGACCACAAGACACTCCGGCAAGTTATCCTCACTCACAATCCAGGAATGATATCTGCCAACCGGAAATTCTTTTCCCATGCCGTCGAGAAGATAATCGTCGGCGGTAACATGCACAGGGGTCTGAACTCCATGATACACATCCTCAAGGTTTTCGAGTTTGGCACCAAAACACTCCCCTATCGCCTGCTCTCCAAGACATATTCCGAAAATGGGTTTTCTGCCCGCATACTCTCGAAGCAACTCCGGAAGGATACCCGCCTCTGAAGGAATGCCGGGACCCGGAGAAATAATTATTTTATCAAATTCATCAACATCCTGAAGTGCGATTTTATCATTCCGCACAACAGTAGGTTCAAAACCCAGTTCCCTTACGGCATGAACGATGTTATATGTAAAGGAGTCGTAATTGTCAAGTATCAATAATTTCATGGCAACTGGATTAAATGGTGAAAGATTCAGCCTTTGCTACTGCTTTTACAAGCGCTCCAAGCTTGTTATTGGTCTCACAAAGTTCGTTGTGAGGATTCGAACGTGCCACAACACCTGCTCCCGCCTGGGAATACAGTCTGTTGTCCTTGCTAAGGAAACTTCTTATAGTTATAGCCTGGTTTATTGATCCGTCAAAACCAAAAGTACCGATGCATCCGGCATAGGTCACCCGGCTATGAGGTTCCAGCTCATCTATAATCTGCATTGCGCGCACTTTTGGAGCTCCGCTCAAGGTTCCTGCGGGGAAGGTATCTCCAAACAGCCTGTAGACATCTGCATCATCGGGCAATTGAGCCTCCACCCGGCTCACCATGTGGATCACATGCGAATAGAACTGTATTTGCTTCAGATATTCCACCCTCACCTTACCCCCGCTTCTACTGAGGTCATTTCTTGCAAGATCCACAAGCATGATATGTTCCGCATTTTCCTTCGGATCTTTGAGCAACTGCTCTGCAAGTTCATGATCCTTTTTGTCATCGCCGGTTCTTTTAAACGTGCCGGCGATAGGATCAATATATGCCTTCCGGTCGGCGGTAACCCTGAGATGCGTTTCAGGCGACGATCCGAACACCTTGAAATTCCCGAAATCGAAGAAGAACAGATATGGCGACGGATTCACACAACGCAACGCCCTATACACATTGAATTCGTCGCCGGTAAAACCTTGGGAAAACCTTCGTGACGGAACAATCTGAAATATGTCACCCCTTCTTGCATGTGCAATCCCTTTTGCCACCATGGCTTCAAATTCCTCATCACTTACTGTCGATTCAAGATCATCGGCAGCCTTAAAAGGATAGATTGCAATATTGTTGTTGCGTATAATCGAGATCAATTCCTCGGTCTTGGATGATTCCCCTTCCGGAATATTTTCTATAATAGTCATCTCATTTCTGAAATGATTCACCTGTATCACAAACCGATATAAGAGATATTGCATATCGGGGATGTCTGCAAACTTCTCCTCTCTGGGTTGGATTGGAACCGACGGCTCAAAATAGCGGACTGCATCGTAAGCGGTGAATCCGAACAATCCATTGAAGATTTTAGGGTCATTAAGTTCATTTGAATAAGAACTGATATAATCACGCAGTGCCGAAGTCACGTCTTGCGCCGGGATCCGAGATTCTTCACCGTTGGGATAACGGCAGATAATCTCTTCGTTAACTACAGTGAACGACCCGATAGGGTCAACCCCGATCAAAGAAACAGAGTTTTGTGAGGTGTGATAGTCCGAACTTTCAAGAAGTGCCGAACAAGGATAGAGATCCCGTATTTTGAGGTAAAGTCCGACCGGAGTTTCCAGATCTGCCGAAATTACCGATATGTTTTGTTTAAGATTCATAACAGTTAGCAATTAGCAATTAGCAATTCCTTAATTATCAATCATCTATTAAGTTGCCATTTGCAAGATAGGTATGCATATCCTTGTCTCCTCTTCCTGAAACGTTGATAACCACAATATCTTCAGGATTAAATTTCTTTTGGTCAAGCACCGCGAGCGCATGCGAGGATTCAAGAGCCGGGATAATACCTTCAAGCCGAGTCAACAGATAAGCTGCGGAAAGAGCCTCCCGGTCTGATACTGCCGCAACATCAGCACGCCCCGATGTAGCAAGATAGGCATGAAGAGGCCCAACTCCGGGATAATCAAGTCCGGCAGAAATGGAATAAGGCTCCACAATCTGACCATCTTCCGTCTGCATCACCAGAGTGCGCGATCCATGTATGATCCCTTCTTTCCCAAGATGGATGGTAGCCGCGGTTTCTCCTGAATCCACTCCAAGTCCCGCAGCCTCCGCAGCTATGAGTTTCACTGACGGTTCCTTCAAAAAATGGTAGAAAGCTCCTGCCGCATTGCTTCCGCCCCCTATGCATGCCACTACATAATCAGGCAATTCCCTGCCCGTCAGCGATTTCAATTGTTTACGGATCTCTCGGCTTATGACAGATTGAAAGCGTGCCACCATCTGCGGATATGGGTGAGGACCGACAGTGCTCCCGATCACATAAAATGTATCAGCAGGATTACAACACCAATCTCTGATAGCTTCGTTGGTAGCATCTTTGAGGGTCTTGTTTCCCGATTCCACCGGCACTACCTTTGCCCCAAGCATTTTCATTCTTTCCACATTAGGCTGCTGTCTTGCCACATCTGTAGCCCCCATATAGACTATACACTCCAACCCCATCAGTGCGCATACTGTAGCTACCGCGACTCCATGCTGCCCGGCGCCTGTCTCGGCTATTATCCGGTTTTTTCCCATCCTTTTTGCCAGAAGCACACTTCCTATCGCATTATTGATCTTATGTGCCCCGGTATGACAAAGATCTTCACGTTTGAGATAGATACTTGTACCATAATGTTTTGAAAGCCTTTTGGCATAGTATAACGGTGTGGGACGCCCTACGTAATCACTGAGCAACTGATCATATTCAGCAATAAAATCAGGATCATCTGCATATTTTGCAAAAGCCTCATTAAGTTTCTCTACATTTGAGTGAAGTATTTCCGGAATGTATGCACCTCCGAATGTTCCATAATAACCGTTTTCATCCACGGGTAAGAAAGGATCGATAAATCTATTTTCCATTTTATTTTATATAGGATATTATTTGTGTTTTGGATAAACTTAAATTGCCTTTCAGATTCGATCCCGGTTTAAAGCGCTTTTCTACAAAATTAATAATAAAAAAAGCCACCGGAATGAATCATCCGATGGCTTTAAGATTTTAACTATTTCCTTAGATTGAAAAATCGTATCTAAATATGCACATGCGATCAACGCCATCGGAGATTATCACCGATGCGCCACCAACCACGCATATTTATACTATTATTCATACAATTTTTACTTTATGGTGCAAAATTATAAACTTTATTCTAATAAACCAAATATAAATACAAAAAGTTTACATTTTTTTGTATTCTATATAATTTAAGTTTCGCAAACTCACTTAAGGTTTGGAGGTTAAGGGGTTATATTTATACATCATATTTAAGGAATCCGGATATCTATACACAATTGAAGATTAACCTTATAACCTTATAACCCTCAACTTTCGCAAACGAAAGCTCAATTTAAAATCATAAGTAAACCGTCAAATAGTTGTTTCTGAAACCATTTGCAACACGCAATTTAGCTTTATACTCATGCTTCCTCGCAAGGTTACCATCCTCGTATCCGGATGTCTTGACAACTGTTGCAGATGGAACAATATTTATCCAGTTTTCAGTCTGGCGTTTACGGGTGCCAGCCTCAACGCTGTCAATATTTTGGTATGCCACCACTTCCCCATCCTTCACTTTAATCTTTATGGGTGTGGCCTGCCCGTAGTCGTAGACCCATGCCGTTATGGCTCTATATTCTTCTGTTTTATTCCGATATTGTGCATTAAGAGCATTCTGACCTCCGAAAAGAAAAGCCAACAATATTATTCCTAATGACAGCCATTTGAACTGAGTCGTATTTTGCTTCATAACAATTATGCTGGTTAATATATAGTCTGTAATTGCTTACAAAGTTAACATATAAATTTTAATTAATGGAAACATTTATAATATTTTTAGATTTACTGCTTAAGAATGTCTGAATAAAAGCTCTTTTTCTATGTCCGTCAGATCACAACCCATTTCCTCAAGCAGAACAAGATAATGATACAGCAGGTCTGACGCCTCATAAATAAACCTGCTTCGATTTCCGTCGACAGCCTCTATTGCTGATTCCACAGCCTCTTCCCCAACTTTTTGGGCTATCTTTTTAACTCCCTTTATAAATAGACGGGTGGTATAAGAATTTTCAGGCATCTCTTCATGGCGTTTTTTTATCAAGTCTGAGAGTTTTCTTATAAATCCCTCCGCCTCCGGAGTGTCGAAACACGATTCGGTTCCACGATGGCAGGTCGGACCCATCGGATTTGCCTTTATCAGAAGGGTATCCCCATCACAATCCAAATACATTTCAACAACTTTCAAATAATTGCCGGAAGTCTCTCCCTTCATCCATAACTTTTGGCGCGTGCGGCTAAAAAAAGTGACATTTCCAGTCGTAAGTGTCTGTTCAAATGCATCCCTGTTCATATACCCGAGCATCAAGACTTTCATCGAAACTGCGTCCTGAATAATTACAGGCAACAGACCGTCAGCGCATTTATTAAGCTTAAAATCCTCAAATTTCATACAATTCAAAATTCTTAATAACATCTCACTTCTATCCCTCTATCTAAAAGCTCCTCCTTTAAATCATGGATAGTAATTTCTCCATAATGGAATATACTGGCGGCAAGGGCTGCGTCAGCTTCCCCATCTTTTAAAACTTTTGCAATATCTTCAATACTCCCCGCTCCTCCTGATGCAATCACCGGAATTGAAACAGACCTGCAGAGTTGTGCAAATGTGTCACAAGGATATCCATTCCTCGTTCCGTCATGGTCCATTGAAGTGAACAGAATCTCCCCTGCTCCCCGCTTTTCAACCTCTTTTGCCCACGAAAACAATTCCAGATCCGTCAGGCGCGAGCCACCGTGAGTGGTGACCATCCACTTGCCATCAACTTGCCTGGCATCAATTGCAACAACCACAAACTGCCTGCCGTATCGTGCCGCAATTTCGGTTATAAGTTGCGGATTAGCCACTGCTGCACTATTCACTGTGATTTTATCTGCGCCGGCATCCAAAAGCCTCGCAGCATCTTCCACAGAGGATATGCCTCCTCCAACAGTGAACGGTATGTTGATACGCCCGGCTATGCGTTTTACAAGATCTGTGAATGTTGATCGGTCTTCTCTCGATGCGCTTATATCGAGATACACAAGTTCATCGGCACCCTCAGATGCATAACGGGCGCCAAGCTCCACCGGGTCTCCCACATCAGTAAGGCCCTCAAAATTTATTCCTTTTACGGTTCTTCCGTCCTTGACGTCAAGACACGGTATTATTCTTTTTGCTGGCATAACCCCTATATCAATTCATTCAATTTTATTCTACACTCATAAATGGCTTTACCAACTATCACGCGGTCAAGTCCTCGATTCCTGAGCTGCTTGATATCTTCCATTGAAGATATCCCTCCGGAAACTGTGAATTTAATGATGGGATATCTTTTCGCAAGATCCACATATAATTCCGTAGAGGGACCTTGGAGCATCCCGTCTTTAGAAATATCTGTGACAATTGCCTCCTTTAATCCATATGGTAAAAACCTTTCCAGAAGATCGTCTATAGTAAGGGCTGAATCTTCAAGCCAACCGCTCACAGACACCATCCCGTCTCTCAAATCTGCTCCAAGAATTATCCTGTCTCCACCAAATTCCTTCAGCCATTCCTCCATCAATACAGGTTGCTTCACCGCCAAACTCCCGATAATTACATGACCGGCTCCGGCATCAATTACAGCTTCAAGATGTTCTCTACATTTGATGCCTCCGCCCCATTCAATGTCAACAGAAGTTGATTCTGATATTTCCTTTAGCGATGCCAGGTTGCATGGATACCCTGCTTTGGCACCGTCAAGATCAACCACATGAATGCGTTTCACCCCTGCTCTCTCGAAATACTTTGCCATCTCTGCCGGGGTTGAATTATAGATCGTTTTCTTATTATAGTCTCCTTGTGACAAGCGGACACACTGTCCGTCAATAATATCTATAGCCGGGATTATCTCCATAACTTCATTTTTAACGATTTGAAAATTACAATGATAAAAAGTTGGCTATCATCTGTTCTCCGACCGCTCCACTTTTCTCAGGATGAAACTGGACTCCATAGAAATTCTCGTATTTCAATGCAGCCGAGAACATCTCCGAATGACGTGATGTCGCAATAGTGTCCGGACATAAAGGAGCATAATAGCTATGCACAAAATAGACGTAAGAACCTTTTTCTATATCCTTGAATAACTTACTTTCCATATTGGAAATCTTACTCCATCCCATATGTGGGACTTTTACCCCTGGCTCCTCAGAAAAACGTTTAACTTTAGCATCGAAAATTTCCATGCATTCTGCGTTTCCTTCTTCCGAATGCCGACACATAACCTGCATACCCACACATATCCCCAACACCGGACGGCGGATCTTCCATATCACCTCCGGCAATCCAAGCTTTCTGAGATTAGCCATAGCTTCGGCAGCATTCCCCACTCCGGGGAGAATCACGTGGCTTGCCTTCCGGATTTCATCATGATCGGAAGTAAGCCTCCATTCCGCACCAAGCCTGCCGAGTGCGTTACCCAAAGAGCAGATATTGCCCATATTATAATCTACAACAGCTATCATATCCTGTTTAATTTACTTTACAACATCCCTTTGCTCGAAGGGAGTTCATAACTGAATGGATCGCGCTTCACTGCCATACGCAAAGCTCTGGCAAACGCTTTGAACACACCCTCTATCAAATGATGGTTGTTTTCTCCTTTCGCCGATATGTGAAGGTTACACTTCATGGCACAACACATCGATTGGAAGAAATGCTTGAACATCTCTGTCGGGGTGTCGCCAACATATTCACGCGTAAACTCCACATCCCATTGAAACTCTATCCTGCCTCCAAAATCGATCAGCACCATCGCCCGGCTCTCATCCATGGGCAGCACAAATCCGTAGCGCCCTATACCTCGTTTGTCGCCCAATGCCTGCAAGATGGCATCACCAAGTGCTATCGCCACATCCTCCATGGTGTGGTGCTCATCAACTTCCAGGTCTCCCTTACACTTTGCCACAAGTGAAATTCCGGCATGATGCGGGATCTGACACAGCATGTGGTCAAAAAATTTCAAACCTGTGTCAATCTCCGATTTCCTGTTGCCGTCAAGATCCACCTCAACACAGATTTCTGTCTCCGATGTCGTGCGTGCCACCTTGACAGTCCTCCCATGCGACAATATGAAGCGGGCGATTTCGTGCCAGTCGGTCGAGACAAGCACCGCGTCCTCATTTTTTCCCTCATCAAGAAGGATACCCATCGCCCCGAGATTTTTTGCAAGCTGAAGATCGGTGAGACGGTCCCCGATCACAAAACTCTGCGAAAGGTCGTAATCCCCGTTCATGTATCCGGTCAGCATCCCTGTACCGGGCTTGCGAGTAGGAAGTTTCTCTTCCGGGAAACTGCGGTCTATCAACTGATTGTCAAACACGACTCCTTCCCCCTCAAGAGTGGAAAGCATCTTGTTGTGTGCCGGATGGAATGTATCCTCCGGGAAGGAATCAGTTCCGAGACCGTCTTGATTCGAGACCATCACAAGTTCATACCCCTTGTTTACCAACGAACGCAACGCGGAAATCACACCGGGCACAAACTCCAATTTTTCAAGGGAGTCTATCTGCTCATCTGGCGGTTCCTTGATTATTGTGCCGTCGCGGTCTATGAACAATGCCTTTTTAAGTTGTGTCATTTTCCGTAGTCTTTTATGAGTTGAAGTATGCGTTTGTTCTCTTCCGGAGTTCCGATGGTGATTCTTAAGGTGTTTCCACATCCCGGCATCTTCGATCGGTTGCGTACTATCACTCCGTTTTCTATAAGGTAATCATACACGGCGTTGGCATCCGACACCCTCACAAGCAAAAAATTAGCATCCGTAGGATACACCTTCTCCACACATTGTGCCTGGGGCAGCTCCTCATACATGATCTTAGCCCATTCCTTGATTTCTTCTATCTGATTCCCGGTGCCCTCTTCTATTCTACGAGATAGCTCATCCTGCACGATGCTGCTCATATTGTAGGGATATTTCACACGGTCAAAAAATTCTATTACTTCCGGGACCGCAAACGCCATACCGGCGCGCATACCAGCCATGCCCCATGCCTTGGAGAATGTGCGGAGCACTATTATATTGTTGTGTGAAAAGATGTCTGAAATCACCGACCCCTTATCCGAGAAATCAACATATGCTTCATCAACCACCAGCATTCCTCCGAATCCATCTGCAAGACGGATCAGATCATCTTTCGGGAAGGCATTTCCGGTAGGATTGTTCGGGCTGCATATCCACATCAATTTGGTATGCTTGTCGACGGCGTCCAGAAGTTTTTCCACAGGTAGCGAGAAATCCTTATTTAGCTGTACTTCCCTTAATTCCACGTCATTGATTGCCGCGGCCACCTTATATACACCATAGCTTGGAGTAATCGCCACGGCATTGTCCACTCCCGGTTCACAAAAGATTCTGAACGTGATATCGATAGCCTCATCGCTGCCCGCGCCCCCGATAAAAATCGATTCCGCAGGCACTCCCATCATTCCGGATATTTTTTCTTTCAACACCTTCTGATGAGGATCAGGATAACGGTTCAATCCATTATTATATGGAGATTCATTTGCATCAAGCCACACGGAAATGTTACCGCCCTGAAATTCATCCCGGGCGGTGGAATACGGCTCAAGCGCCAATATGTTTTTTCTAATAAGAGTAATTACGTCCATCGTTTCTCCAATCAATTCATAATGCTTAATTCATAATGAATTATAATACTGAAATACAAAATTATAAATTATGCATTATGAATTATACATTATAAATTACTTGTTCTAACCTTAACCGCCATGGCGTGAGCGTCAAGCCCCTCGGCATGTGCCATCGTGACGACCACATCAGAAAGAAGGTCCAAACCTTCTGAAGTCAGTTCCTGATACGTGATCTTATGCATGAAACTGTCAATATTGACGCCGCTGAACGAACGTGCCCACCCTGATGTGGGGAGAGTGTGGTTTGTTCCAGAGGCATAGTCTCCGACACTTTCCGGAGAATAATTACCTACAAATACACTACCTGCCGCCGTGATCTTTTCAACGGCTTCCCATGGATCGGCAATCGACAATATAAGATGTTCCGACGCATATTCGTTGGCAAAATCAATCATGTCTTCACGCTCCGGAAACGTTATGATCCGGCTATGTGAAAGCGAACCTTCTATAGAATCCCTTCGCGGAAGCATATCGGCAAGCCTCTCGACCTCTTCAGCCACTTTCTCAGCCAATTCCTTGGAACTGCACACGGCTATAGCCTGGCTGTCGGGTCCATGCTCCGCCTGCGACAACATGTCGGCGGCAACAAATGTAGGGTTGGATGAAAGGTCGGCAAGCACCATAACCTCGCTCGGGCCTGCAGGCATGTCGATAGCTGTATGCCGGCTGACAATCTGTTTCGCCTTGGTGACATAGCGGTTGCCCGGTCCGAAAATCTTGTCTACCCTTGGCACGCTTTCCGTTCCGAACGCCATAGCCGCAACCGCCTGTGCACCCCCTATGCGGAACACCTTGTCGACGCCACACAATTTGGCGGCAAATAATATCTCAGGGGCGATTCCTCGGTCACCATTGTCGGGAGTGCAGAGAATAATCTCACCGCAACCGGCTATCTTTGCAGGGATAGCAAGCATAAGCACCGTTGAAAACAACGGCGCCCTGCCTCCCGGTATATATAATCCCACATGGTTTATAGGGACTGCCTTCTGCACACACTTGACTCCGGGAGTGGTCTCACACTCCACCTTCCCGGGAAGTTGAGCCTTATGAAAAGCGGATATGTTAGAGGCTGCCTTTCGGATAGCTTCCGCCACCTCAGGTGCCACTTTCGCAGCCCCGGCATTGATCTCTTCCTCAGAAAGAAGAAAACTGTCGCCGGAGAAACCGTCGAATCTTTTTGCAAACTCAAACAGGGCGCAATCTCCTTCCTCTTTCACTCTGGAGATAACACTCTCCACTGTATTTTCGATATCACTGTCATCAGGAATGTTGCGTTCACACAATCCACTCCACACCTCTTTAGGCGGATTAAAAATCAGCTCCATTATCTTATCACGTTTTCAAGTGCAAGCACAAGTATGTCGGTCGCCCCGATGTCCTTCAGTTTCTCTATTTTCTCCCAAAGTTCATCTTCATGTATGACCACATGAAGCGACACCCACGCCTTGTCTGCCAACGGCAGAAGTGTCGGGCTCTTCATCCCCGGGAGCATCGCCACTGCGTCATCAACTTTATCTTTCGGAAGATTCATGAGCACATATTTCATTCCCCGGCTTTCCAGGATGGAACGAAAACGGAACATCAGCTTGTTGATATCCTTCTCTTTTTCCTCATCAAGATGGGGATTGGCGATCAATACAGCCTCTGAGTTTATTACCGTCTCCTCTTCGCGAAGCCCATTCTGGATCAAGGTTCCTCCCGAAGATACTATATCAAAAATAGCATCCGCCATACCGACTGCCGGTGCCACCTCTACGGAACCTGCAATTTCATGAACAAATGCATGGATGTTGTTTTCTTGGAAATAGTTGCGGAGAATCACCGGATAGGAAGTGGCAACGCGCTTCCCCTCAAACCATTTGACTCCGGGATAATCTACCGATTTCGGCACTGCGAGCGACAGCCGGCACGTGCCGAACCCAAGTTTCATTCTGACATCGACATCCTGTTCTTTCTCAAGAACCTCGTTCAGTCCTACTATACCGATGTCGGCAACTCCCATTGCCACCGCCTGCGGAATGTCGTCATCACGCAGATACAGCACATGCAAAGGGAAACCTTTGGCATCTGATATCAGTTTTCGATGGCTGGCAGATGCAGTTATCCCGGCATCCGCCATTAAGGAAACCGTGTCTTCATTGAGACGTCCCTTATTCTGAATAGCGATTGTTAGCATATTTTTTAACCTGTAGAAAATTTACACCTTTTGGCGAATTATATATTTGACAACCTAATGACCGCAAATTTACCGTTTTTATTACATAAATGCAAGCAAATATGGCACAATTATCAAATTTGGCAACAAAACACCAAACTTTTGCATATTTTTTACACTACAGTTATAAAAAATATACGCAAATTCTCTATGTTAGGGAATTTACGTATTCATTAAGCTTTTTATAGAACGGATGAGCTGTCAGCGTAGGGACATTTCCAATGATCAGCAATTTCATTCTGGCTCTCGTCATAGCCACGTTCATTCGGCGTAAATCCCGCAAAAATCCTATATTGCCTTCATCGTTACTCCTCACCATAGAGACGACTATGACGTCTCTTTCCTGTCCTTGAAACCCATCAACAGTATTGACTGTTATATTGTGTCGGAAGGGTTTAAAAAAGGGCGTGCGTTTTATAAGGTATCTCAAATGCTTCACCTGTGCCCTATAAGGAGATATGAGCCCCACATCAATTCTTTCATCAAGAAATCTCTCCTTTCCGATCCTCTCTATATAATTTTGAAGCGACAGGAGAGTCACAAGCGCCTCGTCCTTATTGACCCGCCCGCAATTTTCTCCCGCAAGCGATTCTTTGAATGTCTCATTTATATCGCTTGTCGCCATTTCATTATCCTCCCCCGATTGAAACGAAGACGTGTCTATCCATTCAATCGGAGTGTCATAGTCAAGGATTCCTCTCCACTTCACGTCAGGCGCGGCTTGCATTGCCCCTTTATAAAACCAATCGCTTGAAAATCTCATTATCTCCTCATTCATACGATACTGCGTGGTAAGGAGCGTCACTGTTTCCGGATGGTTCTCTACGATTCTTTCCATTAATGACCTGCCAAGCCCCCCTTTCATTGCTTCATAACATTTCACGGTGGGGGGAAGCTGGCAATGGTCTCCGGCAAGCACCACTCTCCCGGCTCTTCGCATAGGAATCCAACAGGCTGCCTCCAATGCCTGGGCAGCCTCGTCTATGAAAAGCGTGGAGAATTTCATACCCTCTAACAGACGGCTTGCACTCCCCGCCAATGTGGAGGCAATCACATGAGCATTGCTGAATAAATCATTATTGATCCTGATCTCGAGTTCCGTTGCCCTTCCTTTGAGACGGTCCATTTTTTGATGCCATTGGTCTGTGCCGTGGCGGCGCACCGACTGCAATTCCCTTATCGCTTTGCGTATGCTCCAAAGCGTGGGATAATCAGGATGTGACTCAAACCGCCGTTCATATGTAAACGAGAGCATCTTATCGTTCACTCTTGAAGGATTTCCAAGGCGCAACACATTTATACCTCTGTCTGTGAGTTTCTCTGAGATCCAATCAACAGCCATGTTGCTCTGCGCACAAACCAGCACCTGGCTTTCTCGCCGGAGGGTTTCATGAATCGCCTCGACAAGGGTGGTGGTCTTTCCGGTGCCCGGAGGACCGTGTACGATCGCCACATCTTTTGCTCTCAACACTTTGTTCACCCCCTCCTCTTGAGTAGCATTAAGATAAGGGAATCGCATTGGATTAAATGACAATTCCTCTGTTTTGCGATGTGAATAAATCAGATCCCGCAATTCTCCAAGTCTCCCTTTGGCATGTATCGTCCGGTCTATAGCCTCAAACATGACCCGATAAGTGGTTTCGTCAAAAGATAAGACAACTCCGGACTCTCCTGTGGATAACAATGCAAGATCTGCACTATCCGACACCACTACAGCCATACGGTCTTCATCAACAAAACTAACCGTACCTGGAAATAGATGGTTTACCGTTCCATCCGTTTTAGTAACAAACAATGAGACAGGCTTGCCATATTCAAAATTGTGGTCAGCATCATCGGCACTATTTCGCAACACTTCCACAATTCTTTGATTCAGTGAATTAAAATAACTACGTCCGATATTCAAAGGAAACCAAGCATTCCCCCTGTCGGCAAGACGGGTCACACCGATTTTTTCAGTCAACCGGCTGAAAGCCTCCCGTTCCGATTCATATTCAAGCTTGAGCAGCCTACGCTGCTCTGTTAATGCCCGTATTGCAACATTCATAATGCAAATTTAGCAAATTATTACCAATTCCCGCATATCTAACTTTGTAAACACTACCACTCTCAATAGAATCCTCAATTTTAGTAACAATGACTAAAAAAATCCGCATTTTTGACCAACTAATAAGCAAATTTTGGATATTTATTGCAGTTATTCCAAGTAAAAGCATTACCTTTGCGGACTCAAACCGGGCTTGAATCCTTAGGATGGGCGCCTATTATGCCTAACCGATTCGGGGGAAAGGATTCAGTCTCCAAAATTTTGACAACATATGAATTTCTTTTCTTTCAAGGGGAGCATGCTTTCCACTGTTCTCCTACTTTCCTCTGCAACTGTTTTCGCTGAGGGCTATCAGGTAAACACTCTCAGCACTCGACAACTCGGCATGGGTCATGCCGGAATCGGAATGAAATTAGGTGCGGAAAGCCAGTTCTTCAATCCCGCGGGTATGGCATTTATGAACAATAAGGTAGAAGCATCCGCTTCTTTCAATGCCATATTTCCCAAATGCACGGCAAAAGTCGGGGATAAGGATTACCACACCGACAACAAGGCGTCTACCCCTCTAAGCGTATTCGGAGCTTTCAGCATCTACGATAACTTGAAAGCCGGCATTTCTTTTTATACCCCTTACGGCAGTTCAATTAATTGGACAGACAATTGGCCCGGAGCCACTCTCATCCAGTCGGTAGACTTGAAAGCATACACTGTCCAACCTACAATATCATGGCAAATCATTCCCAACCTGTCCGTAGGAGCGGGTCTGACTTTCACTTGGGGATCCGTGAATCTAAACAAGGGGTTGATTTCAGGTGCCGAACTTGATGCCATGCTTGCAATGATGGGAAGCGCATACCGTTTCGGCGAGGTGACACCGGCATCTGTAAATCTCAATGGCAAGGCGGGGGTCGCTTTTGGTGTGAATCTTGGAGTGATGTATGATTTCTCTAAAAATGTCACAGCCGGTGTCAATTTCCGATCAAAAAGCATGATGAAAGTTAAAGCTGGCAAAACAGAAGTCAGCTATGCCACTTCCGACCCCACTATTCTCGGTTTGCTCACATCAAAGCTTGATGGTATTTCCAAAACTGATTTCAGTGCCGAGATGCCTTGTCCCGCCACCCTCGGCTTCGGTGTGTCGTGGCATAACGACCGCGTCGTGGCTGACCTCGACGCACAGCTCACTTTCTGGAACGCTTATAAATCTCTTGACATCGCTTTCGACGGTGCATCCCAATTTGACCAGCACCTGGAAAAGAATTACCACAATTCATGGCTCGTCAGAGGCGGTGTGGAATGGAAAGCCACTCCCCGGCTTGATCTGCGCGCAGGCTTAATGATAGACTTCTCTCCATGCGACAAAGAATTCTATAATCCCGAAACTCCGGGTATGACTAAAATCGAACCGACTCTCGGACTTACATTCCGTCCGGTGCCGTGCCTCGGCGTTAATGTAGCGGCGATGTATGTGGCAGGAGTCGGCATGAAAGACGCATCATACACAAGCCCCGGAATACTGACCGGACAGCCGGTCAAATTCACTGCCGACTACAATCTACACTCCTGGGTGGCATCCGTAGGTCTTTCCCTCGCATTCTGATCAAATTTGTTGAAGGAATCGTTTCTAAGAGAATGTTTGGATTTGACTTATGTTAAGATTTAGAGAGGATTTTCGAGTAAATTTTGAGTTTGAGAGATGGCGTTATGGGG
>CAMTMX010000061.1 GCA_947073495.1 uncultured Porphyromonadaceae bacterium | reverse complement strand
ACTCCCGTTTCAATCCACGCGCCCGTGTGGGGCGCGACTCTAATCCTTTGGAATTATTTATGCAAGAATTAGTTTCAATCCACGCGCCCGTGTGGGGCGCGACCCGTATAACCGAGACGCGCCACTGCTATGACTCCGGTTTCAATCCACGCGCCCGTGTGGGGCGCGACCGGGTCACAAACAAGGCTGAATGCCTTGTCATGATGTTTCAATCCACGCGCCCGTGTGGGGCGCGACTCGCGATCAGAATTCAGACGTGCGGGGTCTTGAGTTTCAATCCACGCGCCCGTGTGGGGCGCGACAGATTCGGCAAACTTGATTCAACAGGTAGAGTTGTTTCAATCCACGCGCCCGTGTGGGGCGCGACCCCCATTCCCAAGCGGATGCGCCCTGAAAATTTGGTTTCAATCCACGCGCCCGTGTGGGGCGCGACGGGAAACACATTGGATGTATTGTGTTTAAGATGGGTTTCAATCCACGCGCCCGTGTGGGGCGCGACTGCGGTGGCTATAAAAACTTTAGTTTTAGGGCCTTTTATGATACTTTTCGCGAAAGTAATAAAATTTTTTGAATAATTTGATGTCTCAAAAATATAAAATTAGTTATTAGCTGAATATTAATGATATTATAAATCCGCGAATATACGTGGATTTAATGCAATAACAAAGGTTCGCGGAGGTATTTGTAGCAGCCTCTTATGTGTCTTGTACAAATTTAGAATTTCTTGTTGTAAAATCCAATATTCATCAAAATTATTTGCACATAAATATCAAATATAAGAGCTTATTGTGGAATATCAAATAATCAAGGCAGAATTAGTATCAAGTGATCGATTGAGTCCTAAGGATTCAATATGACGTTCCCAGTTACTGCCTAAAAAATAAAAGCGTATACTGTCTGTTGAGTTATTAATTATTTTTTTAAGTTTCTCGCGAAGTATGACAAATTGAGCCTCAGAGAGGACACATTCAAATACTGAATTTTGCACACGATGACCATAGTTTACACATTCGCGTGCCACCTGACGTAATCGTTTACGCCCTTCTCCGGTAGTTGTCTCAACATCGTAGGTTATTAGTATAAACATATCGGTTATTTGATTAGAAAAGGTGGATAAATTTCAATACTGTCGCGAATGGTGCGCGCAAGCAGCTGGCTCTGCACATAAGGTAATAATCCTATCTGTATCTTTTCGTTTAGGAACGGGTGTGTGATTATCTCTTTCTTTCGTTGCTGCCATGCTTGAAGAATGGTTTTGCGCCCTTCATCTGTTGTTGTGACAGTGTCTTCTCCCTGAAAGATAAAATGGCGGCCGCTTATTTGTCTCCTGTTAATAAGAGAAAGCACTAATCGGTCTCCAAGATATGCCCGCATCTCTTCCATAATATCAAGAGCAAGGGAGGGGCGTCCGGGGCGAAGGGTGTGAAACAAACCAACGTATGGATCAAGTCCTACAGACTCAAGAGCAGCTGTACAGTCATTGGCGATCAGTGTATAAATGAACGAAAGCATGCAGTTGACAGCATCGCGAGGAGGGCGGCGGTTTCTACCGGTAAACTGGAATACAGGATCAGAGGTACGCAATAAATGGGTGAATACAGAGAAATAAGCAGATGCTGCATCTCCTTCGTGCCCGCGCAATTCATCACTTGAAGTTGACTTCAATGCCAATTTTTTACAGCTTTTCAGTTTCCTTTCGACTTCTTCAATATGTATATTGTTCCCATAATCTCGCAAATGTCTCAGCAATATCTGTCGGTAATTGTTGATTTTTGCAGCTATTAGGATTCGTGCAAGCGATAGCGAGTAGTTTGGGTCTGACGCCAACCGATATTGTCGTGTCCTAAGTAGGACATTCCCTGTAACCGGTCCTTGAAATCGACCAATAAATCTGCCATTGGGCGAAAGAAATGTCAAGGAGACACCGTTATCAGCACACAGTTTCATCAATCCCGGGCTTGCTCCCATATAACCAAATGTTACTATATGCTCGATATTGACGATAGGAATGCGGAAAACTTCTTGCTGTTTTACTGATATAACGGCATTCAGACCATCCTTTGAAAGATATGCCTCCGGTGAAGTTACATAAAGTGTATTAAGAAGTTTCCTCATAGAGATTAGTTTTAAGGTAATTATTCACAGCTGTTTGAGAAGGTGTTTTTGGCATGCATTCGTTAAAAAGGGAGCAGTTGCGGCAATGAGGTTTGTAGATAGGTGCCGGAATTATTCCTGTGTCAAAAATTCGATGCATTTCAATAGCACACTCTACTGTAAAAGCCCGGATTTCATTGTCAATTTCAAATGTGATTCGACTGTTGCTATCTCCATAATAAATAGAACATTCCGATATAACAGTCCGGAACATTTCCTCAAGACAAATTGCCTGAGCCACGACCTGCACTTTGTCGCGCAGGTCGGGCTTAGGTCTTCCATGCTTATATTCGATGGGATGCAAGCGCCAGTATCCGGGATATGACGGATGAATGACCGATTGCTCGGATGTTGCTGATGGTATTAATTCCACGGCATCGCTGAATCCATAAAGCCCGAGACTTGCCGAGGCTACAGCAACCCTTCTGAGTGTGATCAAATCACCATTTTTCTGTCTATAGGCAGGATTGTCGACATTAGTGTGCATTATCTGACCCTCGGCAGTAAGTCGGTTGTCGTCCCATCTCTGCTCTATATGAATCATAGCCCACTGATGCGGACAGAATACATAATGTTGTATTCCTGACAACATTAGATAATCATCGGGGTCAAACATAACACTTGTCAATCAGATTATTTCGATGATTTCTACGTTTGCCGGACAGTTCTCTCGATCTATTGAAATCCGGTAGTCGGCAAAACTGCGACTTGCTTTCTCCTTGTCAATCTGCTCTATGCTGACAAGATCAAAAAGTTTGTTTGCAGGCGCATTGCCAAGTACGCTGTTGTGTTTGAACACGATCAGGCGACGTGCACTCATAAGTCCGCGTGCTGCGGAGCGGTCGCAGTCGAACATATTGGAGAGAGCTGCCCAAACGAGTTCGAGATCCTCTTCACTGAAACCGGTCTGCTGCGCAAGATTTGCCGACACAAATCCTCGTGCCACGTACAATCCGTAAGGAACGGTGGATTTACGACCGATAGTGCGGTTGCCACCAGCCTGCTTATCAGATTCTTTAGTGGATGCTACTGCCATTCGTGTGATGGAATGTTCCTGACTGATAATGGGGCTGACCGAACGACTGAATGTCAATTGTATGGGACCACGCACCTGTCCGGCATTTTTAGTTTTTTCGCCTGTAGACATAACAGCGCCGAAAGTACGGACATCGAAATAGCGGCTGCACATCACATCGCGGGCTGCATCGGTTTTGTCTGTGTCTTTTGCATTTTTCACGCGTTCATCCTCATAGGCATCCTCAATAGCTTTATTGAGAACAGCCTTTTCTTTTATGAAGATATCGTAGCCGTCCGCGCACTCTTTGACCACTTGCACATAGTTGCGGATTTTGCGTTTCAGGCAGACATCACTTACCAGACCTTCGCCTGTCTCTGCATCCATACGGGGGAGATTCCCGGCGTCCGGATCTCCGTTGGGATTGCCGTCCTGTACATCGAAAATGTAAATAAAATCGTAGCGATTGTTGATTTTGTTCATGATTGTTTTGTATTTAGTTATTGTCGTTCTCTACTTTATTTTCTTCATCTTTATGAGCATATAAATCACCCATTTGATGATGGTGACCTATCACAAAGCCTCCTTGTCCATTTATATCCAATTGTGCAGGAAATAGGGGGGAAGGTATTTTTGAAAAAATCTCGTGTCTAATTTTTTCGATGTATATTTTGAAGCCAGGAGAGTTTATCTTGTTAAGATGATGTGCTGTCAGATTAATCAGTGTGGGGAATACCTTGGCAGGGCTGGACATAGCCGCACCAAGGTATTTGTCGGCAAATGTAGAAGTTCCCAATGCTTTTCTCTGCGTGTATTCAAGTACGGCAAAGAGGCGGCCGCACAGGTAGCCGATGTTTTTTTCTTCTTTGTTAAGCATTATTGTGAGTTGTTTTTGTTTGTTTCTGTCAATTCGATTAAGATATGCTTTGATAATAGCAGCGCGCACGATGTTGACCTTATGGTCTGCATGAATGCGGAGTATCACCTGTTGCATCAATGAATAGGGATATGGGCGCCCTTCAACAATACTTTTGACTATTGCTTCGGGCAGATTAGACTTAATGTCAGATACTTTTCCATTGACTGCAATAGCCTGCAGGATATTGTATAGACCGGTATAAGGTTTTTTATTCGTGCGCCTGTCTGCTATTTCCATATCTTCATGATGTTTCAGCATGTTTGATGCGAAATCTCTGAGTGAGGTGTCGCTCCAGTGGGTTACTGCTATTCTTGCAGAGTTCGGCGCGAGTCCAAGAATATAAAAGCGGTCAGTGAGTGCTCCCGGCACATTGCCGTAATATATTGACTCGAACACCTTTGTTACGGTCTCCACTCTTATATTCGGATCATCTTCGTCAGTTTCTTCTATGTCATCGTCGAATCCGTTCAGCTCTTTTGCCAATGCATTTTCAAGCATGACTGTCGCTTCCGAGTTTGATGAGCCCCAGAAAACGAAAGTTCTGTTACCGATGATGTATTTGTTTTGAGAACCTTTACCAAGCAGCCGGTTGAGTGCTGTCGTATAGCTTGCCTCAGCCTCTTTGGATATAGGAGCATTGAGGCCTTTTTGCTTTCCATACGAATCATAGCCGGAATTAACCTGGAATGACACGAGGCGTGCAGTTGCCTGAGTATTAGGTATTGGCAAAGGTGTGGGTGAGGTGGATTCAACTGGTTTGCATGGTTTCCCTGTTATAATGCAAATTGATTGTTTATCTGAATCTTCATCGCATGATGAGTCTGCTATTTCATTTGCAAGACAAGATTCTCGGGCAACTATTTCTGGAACTGTATCTGGAACTATATCAGTAGCTTTTTCAATACGATAAGAGATGTTTACAGTCGGTTTTTTAATAATCTCCTGCCACATGTGGTGAGCATAAAGATTTTCCAAACCTCCGTTTTCATAGAAAAGACATACCGCTTTTAAAGCCGTATTCTCCGGATATTTTGACGAGATTGCTTTGAATTTATCAACAAGGGCGTTATGTTTCAAAGCAGCTTTTCTAAGCAGTTCAGCCTGACGCTCGGGGGAATTTTTAGGGTTGGGTGCTACATAGTTGCATGTGTATTCCACATTGTCCCAAAACAGATAGGGCTTGGGTGCGGTACCTGATCTGACCCCTTTGACCACAAGATAGGGCGTACCGTGTTTATGGTCTTCAGAGCGGTAATCTTCCACGTCTATCAAATTCCCGTCGGCATCCAATACAATTATAAATGAGATCTCCTTATATTCCCAGCCTTGCGGGGCGAGATCACCACAACGGTGATAGTAGTCGTATAATGCTTTGAGTATCATCTTATCAACTTGTCGCTTGAGGGTGAAGGCACTTCTATAGTTCCGTTGACCATCATGGGATGATAGTATATCGGCTTGATATTTTTGGGGTTATTGAAGTCCATGTCATAAAGCATAAGCCCGAGATCACGCGATTCAGGAATTGGCTGCGATGTCTTATCTTCATTACTCTCGACGAAGCGGAATGACGCTGAGCATTCACGTGTGCCAAGATAAGGTTGATTGAAACATTGACCGGAGCGGGCACGGCGTTCAAACATGGCGTTGTATTTCCCCGGATTTTCGTCCATTGAATCAGGCTTGTTATTTGTTTTGCGTTTGCCTATGGGCACAAATACCTGACGCGCATAAATACGATACCTCACATCACGAAGCATAATGGCACTTTTTTGCTGGCGATTATCTTCAATGTAAATTTGCCGTTTGCGAGTATTGGCAGTAGCCCCTACTTCGTTGCGACGTATGGAAGTTGTTCGTATCGGGGCAAGCACCTCGATTCGCGTAACTTCCCATCGGATGGCAGGTTTCCAGAATATCGCCTCGAATATTGCCCGGGCTGCCGAAGGGGTGATAACTTCATAGCTGACACGCTCTACCTTGAATTCGGGACGGGTAAAGCACGCCAGATCTCCCCATACCTCAAGACAATATTCTTTGTCGTGGTATTCCATAATTAGAAATGTGTATATTGTTATTTGATTAATATCTCTTCAAGCCAATGGTTGTTAACCTTCAAGCCAACATTCGACAAATATTGCTCTTCGTCAGATATGTACCATACACCTTCAATGATTTCCTTAGCCAAAGCCCCTTTGATCAACCGGTCAAAATCGGATTTACGTATGGCAACGGAATATTGAACCAGTTGTGAGAGCAATGTTTTTGACACACCTTTTTTTCTCAGCTCACTAATGAGTTCAGGTGAATTATCCCAATTGACAATCACATTTATCGAATTATCGCTGATAAGTCTGAACTGTTGAGCTGCCGTGGCAAATGACAACGCTGTAGGACGAGAAAGCAAACGCTTTATCAGATCTTTTTCTTGCTCCGGTCCTTCATCGAATGATGTCGTTCTTCCATATAGCTGAATAAAGTATTTTCTCATTAGATCAGGTGCAAAACAATCCTTTTCTGGCGTGATCCGTACTCTTTTGCATGCAGCTGACGTTCGCGAGAGATGCCCCGAAGGCAAAGGATGTTCCTTTGTAAGACTGAATACGTAGGTCGTGCCAATTGGCAGAGTTCCTTCACGGTTGCATCTTCCGGCCGCCTGAAGGATAGAATCGAGCCCCGCTTCCTGTCTGTATACAACCGGAAAGTCAATATCAATTCCAGCCTCGATAAGTTGGGTAGACACTACACGCACAATTCCGTTGCCAGGGGATTTTAGTGCTTCCTTTAACCGGCTAAGCTGTTGTCTGATATGTGCAGGACACATCATTTTTGACAGATGTATTGTTTCTCCATCATGAGGAAGACGAGAGAATATTTCATGCGCATCCTGCCGGGTGTTGACAATACACAGCACACGTGGATGTTCTAAAAGCCGTTCGGCTATCGAATCATAAGTGCTTGATTCCGTATCAAAACGAATGTCTGCACGGCGTAAATGATCGTGAAGCTGAAAAGAGTCCGGGACAATTTCTGTAATATTGTCAATTCCGTCAAGATTTGCCCTACCCGCGATTCCGCAATATTTCCCTTTTAAAGCAGGCATACTCGCAGTTGTGAATAGAACTGACATTCCGAAATATTCATGATATGCCTTAAGGGCATCGATAATCGGTTGAAGGTGACCTATTGGCAATGCCTGCACCTCGTCAAGAATAAGCACGCTGTTGCAAAGATTGTGTAGCTTGCGGCATTTCGATGGCCGTGAGGCATACATTGATTCAAACAACTGCACATTAGTGGTTATAACGATCGGGCTGTCCCAGTTTTCGGTTGCAAGTTTCAATGGGTAGTCGCTATTATAACTCTCCTCGTCTTTGAAATTTACTGCCGAGTGATGCTCCACCACATTATTGGCTCCGAAAATGCCACGCAACACTTCAGCAGTTTGAGTTATAATCGAAGTGTAGGGAATGGCGATAATAATGCGTTTCTTGCCGTTTGCGAGTGCATGACCGATTGCCCAGACCATAGATGAAAGTGTCTTGCCTCCACCCGTAGGAACTGTCAGGCTGTAAAAACCGGAAGGGAGAGCCATTGTGTCGCGACATTGTTGCTGCACACGCTTGCGTATGCGATTGACGGGCGTGTCCGGTGTCTTGTTGTTTAATTCATCAAGGTAAATATCCAAAGATTTTTGCAGCATTTCCAGAGAATCACCGCGTTGTCGCCATGCTGACTGCTCCGGTTGCATAAATCTCTCCGTATCGAGATAATCAGCATCAACCAATGACGAGAACAATAATCGGACCAAATGATGCCAGTATCTGTGTGAAGGAAGGGGGCCTGTTTTAACAGACTTTATTCCGGGATTATTTGTATCGATATCTTCTGGAATATTTTTCTCTTTTAGTTTCTCATAGTCCATATAGTTATAAAGACCCGTATGATGACCGGCTATCGGCATCCCGATGAAATCACGATATTCGTATTTTTCCGGTGCCAACAGAGCCCCTACAAATGCATGTGGAGTTTTCTCGACATGTCCTCTAACATCTTCATATCCGCTCATTTTGCGAATGTATCGCTGAAAACCTCTCTGCTCCTTTCCCTTATCATGAAGCAAACCCATAGCATACCCGACATCTCCCCAGCCAAAATCATTTGCGAAATCGGCTGCGAGACGGGCTACACCTTCACAGTGGTCTCTATTGGACTGCACGGTCATATCCGATGGTCTGACGTGAGCTATAATGGAGTTTTCATGAGTTAGATTGTTCATATAAGTTTAAAGTTTGATGATTGCAAAATTAATAAAATTTTTGATTGACTATCATGATTTATCAAAAAAATATTATTTTTGCCTAAATGTTTGATGAATATTGACAAGGTTTATCAACTGACACGCTAATTTCATACTCATTATCAATGAGTGTGTGGATTGAAACATATATGTTTAGTATGTACACTTTAACGCTCAAATAATTTTGAGCGTTTTTTATTGCCAATTTTCTTATTAGAGCAAAGGTAATTGTGAAGACTGCCAAATATTGTCAGTAGAGTGTTAATAAGTATTAATAGATGGCTGATTTGTAGAAGTTTTGAAATATGGCAATCGTGGTAATGATCCAAGCTTTACCACAACCTGCGTTCTTCGGAGGGAGAGAGCGGGGTGGAGGTTTTCGTCATTGGGAGAGTGGCAGCAATTTCATTTAGGCAAGCTGAAGCTTGCTCACAGAACCAGGATTTTGAACACAGAACCGGGGTTTGGAGGATAATATTGATGGGGGTGATCGGCTGGAATGGGCTTGTTTATCGGCGATGAATGAGGGCGGCTCGAGGGGGTAATGCCGCAATTTGTGCGGCAATGGTATTGAGTTCTTGTGCGTGAGTGTAACTCATTGCTTTCGGCGGTTCAAGAAATTCTTCAGTGCTGACTATCAATAGCCGACCTTCGGCGCATAGATCGAAAAGTTCTTTGTATGGCTTTCTTCTGTCTGAAAAGCTATAATCCACTATCAGGATTATTCCGCAGCCATTCTTGATTGCTTCATCATGGAAACACTTTTCTTCCGGGTTTATGAACGGAGACACCAGCACACCTCCGCAACGGATGGTCTCTTCCCATTCTTTAATTTTTGCATCAAGGTTTGGGGTGCGGCTTTTCACCCTGCTTATTTTGACAAATGATTTGACAGGATTATCGAGAAGAAAAATATTGCCGTAAAGACCACATTTCTTATCGCTGATTATTAATTGTAATTTATGGAAGAAATAATCGGGATATAGTTTTTTTACAAGATAACGGCGAGGGTTATCGGTTATATAATTGTAAAATGCATCTTTTGCACCTCTGCGGAAAGCGATTTTGTCATTAAATCCGGGTTTAAAGATGGAAATATTTTCCAAAGAAATTCTCGATTGTGGAAATTCGGATTTAAAAGCATTTGTGCAGGCAGATTTAAATGCCGCCATCATTGAACCCAGGGCTAATTCAGTCTTTTTTGTCACAAAGAGTTCGAAATGAATGTGATCAGGCATTGCAATCTGCCGAAGGATGCGTAGAGCCGGATAATCACGGCAGAGGTTTTCAAGACAATTGTAGATTATTTTGCCAGCCGGTGACAGCTCGACTATAGGTAACACTTTAGTGGAATTTGGATCGGGTGTAATGGTGGAGAAGACCGGTACGCCTGGATGTTTCTGCATTGTTATCATGTAGATGCAGCGGCTTCGGTAGTCGTGGTTTTTGCATCTTCTGTTATAGCTATGATGGAAATCAGTCATTTCGTAGATGGAATTATAAGGTTATAAATAAATTGGTTAATAGGTAAGCCAATTGATAAGGCAAGCTGAAGCTTGCCCACAGAACTACATTTTGAAGCTTGATTTGATTAGTCAGAAGAAGAGCTGCCGGGAAAAGCGCGTCTGCGTGCGGGGATGTAAACCATGAGGCAAAATATGGCTGTGCAGATCGCAATAGAGCCTCCTATATAGCCTATCTGCCCGAGACAACTGTTATTGGTGGCGATTCCACCTACCAGGGCACCGGCACCGATGCCGAGATTGAAAGTGCCGGAATATATACTCATGGGGACAGCTGAATCGTGCGGGAAAAGACGGACAATATCATTTTGCAACGCTATGTTCAAGGTGGTTATGGCAATTCCCCAGGGGATGCATAGGGCTGCCAGTATCATAGGATTCATATCCGCAGCGGGGCGGAGCATCATCAACATGAAGGGAATTCCGAAGCATGAGGCTATAATCACCTCCCGGGAATGGCGGGGATAGCATTCTCCGGCAATCAGGCTGCCGAGCAATCCGGCAACTCCGAACAGTGTCAAGGTCCATGTGATGGCGGATTCGCTGAATCCGCCAATCTGTGCGAGGAATGGCTCAATATAACTGTAACCGGTATAATATCCTGTAATGGTGACTCCTATGATTAGATAAATCATCAATAGCTGAGGAGAATGAAGCATGTCGTAAATCAGCTGTTTGCGCGATACTGTTTCGGCTTCCCGGTTCACATCCGGATAGAACATGCGCATAAGTATGAACAGAAGGATTGCGAGGATGCCGATCGATCCGAAAGCTGTGCGCCATCCTGCGATAAGTCCGATGAGCCTTCCCATAGGTAATCCTACAATGAGCGCCATGCCACCTCCGGCAACAAGTACACTGAGAGCCGAGGCACGCTTATCAGGGGGCGCTACCGCCACAATCATGGCAGGCGCTATTGACCAGAATATGCAGTGTGTCAAAGCGACGCCGATGCGTGAGGCAAGCAGCATATTGTAACTGCAGGCGAATGTGGAAATGATATGAGACACAATAAACACCGCTATGATGCCAAGCATAAGCTTGCGATAGGGAACCCGGGCAAATGCGAGCATAAGCGGAAGGGAGAGAAGAGCCACAACCCATGCGTATGCTGTTATAAGTAAGCCGGTTTTGGCTTCGCTTACACCCAAATCTGCCCCGATATCGCTAAGCAAGCCAACCGGAATCATTTCGGAGGTATTGAACGTGAATCCGGCTGCCGCCATAACTATCATCGGAATAATGTAATTGAATCTCCTGCTGGATTTATTTTGATGTCTCATACTGTTTTGCGGATGCTCTCTTGTAATTTGCTATGAAATAACGAAGGGTGCCGCATGTATATTTTGACGGAATCTAAAGAATTTTCCAATTATGGAAAGGAAGTCCGGCAGGAAGTATTCTGTAAATTATTCCTGTTCTATGGAATTATCCTGTTGAAGTTCCAGAACTTCTGTCCCTGAGGCAGAGTAAAGGGCAATCCGATTGCTGTCCAAACGTCCGAATGTCTTCACAGCGCTCAGAGCCGACGTTATGTTGTTTTCAGTTTCCATGTCGGGACACGCCATCCTTGTCATTGCAACGGGAGGTATGGAAATTGTGCGTCGGCTGTTATCTTGTATTTCCAATTTCCCTTTAATCCGGTTGCATCCGGTGTTTCCTCCAATAATGTTTTCTTTCGTGTCGAATATGAGGAAGGGTGTAGTTTCGACCGTTTCGGGGATAGGCATGCCGAACACTGAGACTACATTCCATTTTCCTTGCATTTCATCAAGGGTCATAGGGAAAAACCTCTTTTTCAGAGACACAACTGTATTTCTGGAAGAATCGCACAAGCTGATTCCGTTTTCTCCGTCCTTTTTATAGGTTCTGACCTCCGCCAGTGCCTCAAGTACTTTTGTTTCCGTTTCCATGTCTGGGCATGCCATCAACGTTGATCCCATACGATCAAGCCGGAGAGATCCAGGCTTAGCCTGCAGGTCTAAGGATGCTATGATTCTGTTGCAACCGCTGTTGCCGTATATTTTCCCGTTATGGGTGTCAAAGCCGATGAAGGGGAGTTGTCCTCTGTCTGCGACCTGCAAGGGTTGTCCGTTTATATTCACGATCGTCCACTCTCCTTCGATATCGGAAAGAGTGGCTGATTTCTTCATTGTGGAGCATGAAGACAAAACAATTAGAGAGAGAAAAACACCTATAGATACTTTTTTCATTATAACTTCAGGATTATAGAACAAGAAGGAGAGAGCTGCCATGCACAATAACATGGATGCCCTCTCCAGTGGTTGTTATAGTTTCTTATAAATGATGAGCAACTTTACTTTGGTTCATGTTAAATTGGAATGTTGTGGGAACAAAGTCGCCAAGCTCCTGCTGTCCTTCACCTTCTCCCAACATGACTTTTGTAGCAGTGATGCTGAATTTGACATTAGCGTCTTTGACGTTGTATGCACCCTCTTCACCGGCTTCCACCGATACTTCAACGATGAGAGCCGGAGTCACGTCGCCTTCCTGCTGTGTCGGAATATTGACTGTCAGTTTGAGCGGTTCAGGTTTCAGAGCCATAAGGATGTTGTCTTTTTCAGTAGAGAGTGTCGGCTCATAAGGAATGCTGTATTCCACATCTCCGATAGCAGCGACTATCATGTCAGCCTGAGTCTCGTCGCCGACAATTGACAATACAATGTCTTTGATGGGAAATTCCGTAAAGCTGATGGTGTTATCTTTGATTGTGGCAGAGATTTCTGTGCCCTCTGCCTCCTGTCCGTTGTCTTCACGTGCAACAGTGTTGGCTTCGGATATGATCACCCTCCCTTGGTAATCGCCGAACATAGTCTCGACAGTGACTTCATCCGGATTTTTGATTTCAACATCATCGCTATCGCTACAAGCTGTAAAGCAGAAAGATGCACCTGCTGCGAGCATTATAGAAAACAATTGTACTGATTTAAAAAATTTTTTCATTTTTAGATAAGTTAAATGTTATTAGGACTGCAGTCTGTTTTATCTAAGTAAATACCGGAAGTGTCTATGTCTTGCATCAGTAAGTGGGAATAAAATTACCGCTGTTTGAGTGCCAGAGAATTATATGTTAAAATTTAAGATGTGTTAACATATGGATGCTTTTATAGTAACCAAGTGTTCGGTCTTCCGCTTAGGTTTGACCTGAAGGTGGAACCGGGTGAGCATCCGCAATGCATTTTTTTCCGTCAAATAGGGTAGTATTAGAGATCGGACAAAGACATTGGGATAAACTATCATTGATTATGTAGGTGGATTTTATTTTTATTGTCTAACTTTGCATTCAAATTATAAGAATATGAAGGAATTTTTTATCAAGCTTCATGTGTCGGTGATTCTCGCAGGGTTTACAGGAGTGTTGGGACGCCTAATATCTCTTCATGAATTTCCTTTGACGTTTCTGCGTGTTTTGTTTGCGTGTATCGTAATCTGGATTATGGCGTTAGTTCGTGCCGACCGAACAATGCCACGTCGTAACCATATTCCGTCTCTGCTTTTTGTAGGTGCATTGCTGGGAATGCATTGGCTTTTCTTCTATGCGAGTATAAAGGCGTCGAATGTATCGATTGGAGTTGTGTGCTATTCTCTGGTCGGGTTTTATTCCGCTGTCCTGGAACCATTGATCAATCGTCACAGGTTTTCAGTACGCGAACTGCTGCTCAGCCTGATTACTTTAGCGGGGGTGGCACTTATTTTTGGATTTGACATACAATTCCGCACAGGCATAATATTGGGAGCGATTTCTTCCCTCCTCGCCTCATTATTTACGATCTACAATAAACGGGTGGGCGACCTTACGCAATATCCTTCGCCATTGATGCTACGTTGGGAACTTTTGGGCGCACTCGCTGTGCTGACAGTAGCAATCCCAGTTTATTTCGGCATTTATGAGATATCCCCGGTAGTCCCAACAATTTCGGATCTTTGTTGGCTTTTGGTGCTTGCGTCGTTCTGTACAGTAGGGCTTCAGTTGTTGCAGATACAGGTGCTCAAGAAAGTGAGTGCATTCACTGTCAACCTTACCTATAATCTTGAGCCGGTCTACAGTATTCTTCTTGCAATAATATTTTTCAATGAATCCGCTGAGATGACCCCGGCTTTTCTCGCCGGCTTATCGATGATAATCTTGTCAGTCGCCTTGCAGACCCTAAGCACTTACAGAGAACGCCAGTCTCTTGCCGAGCCCAATGTCTGACAAACTTTATCTTATAATTTAAAAATATTGACGAGGTGAATTGTTCTTGGAAATCAGATAAACAATTGTAGCAGTCAAGGAGATAGCCAGAAGATGCTTAGGCTACTTTTTTACTATTTAGTTCTTTAGAATGGATATTGCTATTTCTGTCGTGTCGGGTCGCAACCCTTTGTAGTGATTTGTGGTTACCAAATGCGTTGCTTGATCAGCTTTAAATTGTAAGTAATCCATATCATCAATGATTATGTAATTTGTGATATTTCGGTGAGTCCTCAACCATTCTGCAATCTCTTTTCCTCTATAAATAGAGCATTTAGGGGTAACACCTGCTAAAATGCCCGGCATTTTACGCAGTTCCCACATCAGAATGAATTGCCAAATTGACAGATAATTTCTCCACGAAGATGTAACGACAATTCTCGCTCCGGTTTCATCTACGATTCTTTTTAGGCAACTAATACATTCGGGGTCAAACAATCTACCCCAATAATCCGAAGTCTTGCTTTTCGTAGCTCTTAAAGGGTCAAGGTAATTATCAGTAGAAAGAACGCCGTCGAAATCCAGGAATATAATTGGACAGTCGGGATTCTTCCTAATCATAAATGTTGCAACACTAATAATATTTTTAATGATTTCCCTCATCGTTAGAATAATTCGGAATGGGTGCCGAAACGAACGAGCTTGATGATGCCCTCGCTTAAGGTCTTTCTTGATCTTGGATGTGAGTTTGAGGGTATTCATAATGAATCTACGAAATGTGTTGATAATTTGCTTAATAATCCTCTTTGTTGAAAAGTTGTTTATGTTGTATATCAGTTATTTATCTACTGCAATGCGCCCTGCAAGAGAGCTTTCCCATGAGAAAGATTCTCTTTCAATTCTTTCTGTTTAGTTTCCGGCAGGCTCAGAATATGCTCTGACGCTTGTGCAAGTAAAGAGTCGTAGGTAAGTAACTTTAACATTTTTGACATGTTTTATAAGATAATCGTTTCGGAATCAGAATTATGCCGGGAATAATTATGGACTGCTGATTCGGGCGAGGTATTGGCGTAGCAGTATAGGCAACCGTGTGGACAGGTGTCATACTGTCCGATATCTTTGGATTTAATGCAGTCGCAGAATTGCCGCTGACCGGAATCTTTTCTTTTGGCGATACATATGGCATACTTGCCTCTGAGAAGGGTAATAGCATCGGGAGGAAGTTGCTCGTTGTCTCCGAAAAGACTTAAGGATGGCTTATGAATTTGCAATCCAAGCTCAGTCATTAATATGCCGTCGTGATGTGCGATGCGGGCAATTCGCTCATCATCAACACAGCGACTATGCTCTATCCCTAACTCAGACAAGTCTATTCTCTCTGCACAGCTGCGCAGTTTCAGATTCCAGCCGCGCTCATTGTTAAGTTGCGAAAGTTGCGAGGCAAATTCCCTCATCCTAACTTCCGTCCATTCCTCATAACAGATTCCATGCGACGTAAGGTTACGACCTACCTTGCGATAGCCGCATATGTCGGCAAAACTGAAAACGAGTGTATCCGTATATCCGTGCAGCCTTTCGGCTATAGAGCTGACTTTATGCAGCAGGTCGGAGATGCCGATGTTTTCAGTCAATATCATCGGGTCTAAACGCCACACCGCGCCATGTTCCCCAAGAGTCTCCGCCAATTGAATGAATGTCTCCAGGCGCTGTTCGATTGCAGGTACACCGGGTTCCAATTCCTCGGCTTCATAATCATTGAGGGTATACTGAACATAGCAATTGATTCCTCTCCTCTTCAATCTTTCAAGATATGGAATCAGCGGAGCCGGATTCTTCGACCAGAAAACAATAAATCGTACTTTCTTAAACGACACATAGATATTGGTCCCATTGAATGGATTGCGCCATTTGCAATACCCCTCTTCCAGGCGATTGAAGAACCACTCCGAATAAAATGCCGGTATATCCGTAGCCCGACTGACAGACAATACGATCGGAGCGAAAGCCTCGACTTCCGCACCGTCCCGAGTCAATATGCGCACCTTCTCCTGTTTCATTCCGCAAAGTTAATTGAAGTAACTGCCATGTTCTTACAGTATAACAAAAAACGTTAATTTATTCTCGAAATCCTGCCAATCCATTGAAATTTTCCTAATCTACTCCCTCAAACGTATTTCGCCATCATAGAGCATAAAAAGTCATAAAAATTCAGCCATACAAACAAATCATTATTGTCTGTATGGCAGATTATTAGTTGTTTATGTAAAGTTCTATTGTTTAATATTCTTCTTCGTTGAAGAGTCATATGGATCCTGGTAATCAATGCGTTGGCCGATTATGACGGATAGTTCCTCCTTCGTCCCGACGTCGGCCAACGACTGAAGGTCGTTCAAAAGTATATGTATTTGCTTATCGACACGCTTTTTTTACGTGCGAATCGGTCGGCTGCATATTCACGAAATGCGCGGACGAGCATGGCACGTATCTCCTTGTTGTGGGATGGCATCAGGGCAGAAGCGTATTTCAACGGGCAATGAAGCAGTCGACGTCGGCTTAGGTGTACCAGTATTTATCGCCGTGACAGGAGCAACCGAGGAGGCCGTTGTCAATCATTGGCGATGGATGTTTGGAGGAATTTTTCTATGAAGGAAAGAATAGACATTCTATTTCAGATGATTGTCTAAATTACTCAAAAATTAGACAAGTAAATTAGGCGATGAAAGACGATGAAACACAATTATAGACATCCACACTCTCCGAATACTGTTCAAAATCCGCGGATTTTGAACAGTAACCTCGAAATACTTCTCAAAAATCGCCTTTTCTGAGAAGTATTGGCCTGTTACTTCTCAGAATTCATCATTTTTGAGAAGTATCGGGGAGAGGTTCGGAAATAGATTCAATCGGAGACACCTCCTCCTTTGACTGAGAATCGGAAACACTCAAAAATAAATCCATGAGAGGCATATTCATATAATAATGAGTCCTGCCGACTGTAATTTTATCTAACAAACCTATCTCAACCAATGAATTCAGGTATCTGGTGGCTGTGGGGCGGCTCACCATCAACTCCTTCTCAAGAAATTCAACTTTGGTATACGGATGGAAGAAAAGGTTGTTCAGGAGCTCATGACGATACTGTTTCCCAAATTTAGGACGGAGAACTCCTTTAAAGTCCACCATCAACTTTGAGATACCCTTTACAAGACGAGTGGTTTCAATGGCCGTTTCCTCTATTCCTTTTAACATGAATAGAATCCACGCCTCCCATTCCGATGCATTATCTTCATTCTTATCTCTGATTGCCTGAATCAGCCGATAATACTCTCCTTTGTTATGCGTAATGTAGCGACTTAGATAAAGAATTGGTAGATCAAGACATCCAGTCATTACAAGATACAAGACGCAAATGATGCGTCCGGTTCTGCCATTCCCATCATAGAATGGATGTATACTTTCGAACTGATGATGGATGATAGCCAACTTGATAAGAGGGTCCAATTCGGAAAGACGGTCATCGTTGATAAAGCGTTCCAGATTATCCATCAATTCCAATATTGTCTGCTTATCTTGGGGTGGAGTGTAGACGGTCTTTCCGTCTGAGCGTTTCAATGCTGTGCCTGGCACACTTCGGAAACCAGCTGAGTTATGCTCAAGCATCTTCTGGATTTCCTTGATTACTGAAGAAGTCAGCACTTCTTTCTCCTTGACAAGATGAAAACCATGCTGCAAAGCTTCTCTATAATTAAGGACTTCTTTGGTTGCTGCATTTGCAACAAAATCCAACAACGATTCCGCGGCCCCTTGATAAAGATCATCCTGAGTAGTGACAATGTTTTCAACCTCCGAACTATCCTTAGCCTCCTGTAGAGTTAGGGTACTGACGAGGATATTCTCATTAGGTATTGTCAAAAAGTGGGTCAGCATGAGTTTGCTTGCCATAAGCAAACGTGTGGCGGAGAGAGATTGGCTTCGTTGTCACAGCGATGGATGTTTGGAGGAATTCTTCTATGAGGAAGAGGATATTCCGGAGGATAATTTTTCGCAATGAAATTTAGACAAACAAATGACTTTACTCTCTGGTCGGCGTGCATTTGTGTCAACACCGAATATCCCTCCTAATATTCTAAAGAATAAGAGTATCCACTACTGTGCATTCCTCTTCTTTTGGACAAATAAATCTCTGGGTCTGACGGCGTAAAATCGAATGGGCAAACAAACCGGACATGGACAACCAAGCGGTCAATCTTACTAAGATTGACCTGATAGAACAACATCTAATTTTCATATATCAAGGAGATTCATAATATTTGCATTGTCAAATATTATGACAAGACACAATATTTGACAATGATATGATTATAGAAAGACCTCTTTACCTGAAACAGCTCATTGCTCTTCGACATAACGGAATGATAAAAATTGTCACCGGTATTCGTCGATGTGGCAAATCATTTCTTCTATCTATTTCTGTGACTGCGGCCTAAGAAATGCGAGGCTGAATTTCCGGCAGATCGAATTCACGCATCTTCTTGAGAATGTAATCTATAACGAATTGCTTGTACGAGGATTTAATGTAGATGTCGGTGTCGTTACAAAGCAAGTGAGAACCGATGATGGCAGTCGCATTCGTAGAATCTATGAGGTGGATTTTGTCTGCAATCAAGGTAGCAGACGCTACTACATCCAATCGGCATACAGGATGATTGATGAAGAAAAAGTCCGTCAGGAAGAGGCTTCTCTCAGAAACATCGATGACTCGTTTAAGAAAATAATAATTCTTGGCGAATCCACTCCCGTAATACGTAACGAGTATGGTATAACAACCATTAGTATTTATGATTTTCTGCTCAATGAGAATTCTTTGGAGTTATAAATATGGGAAATAAGATTTATGTGACGGCCGAAAATGATCCCCGAGATTATGTGGGATATGAACTCTTCGGGTATCCTTTCAACAAGAAATATCCACCAGACAAAACTCGATATGGTCAGGCGTACGATGGCTACGCAAACAAAACTCTCGGTGTTCTTCTATACGACTTTTGCGTGATGGGCTATGATGTGGAACTCTCTTTCAAGGGGAAGAACTATTATTTTATGGACGCTGGCGAGGGTGTCGTAACCGACAGCCACTTCGCAGAGCGTAAAGAAGTTTTCGACAGCCCGATGGCTCTCGTCGAAAACTTCAAGATTGATGGCAAAACGCTACTTGAACTCGCCCCCGAGATTGAGGATATTGAGCCGGTCTAATCTTCCACATATCCTCTGAAATCTTCATGTCAAAAGATGAGTGTCATTATCACAGGTGGGATGTGGGACTATTACGTCCGGTTAATCCGCTTGTTCAAATCTTCAAGTTCGGTTATGATTTCATCAAAAGATGGGGCTGGACCCATCACCATATTCAGAACAGTGTTTTTATAATCAGATTCCCACCTGTCGTGTATTTCTCCGGTAGGAACAATCTTCAATGATGACCGTTTCAATGTGTCGTAATCAAATCCTTTAAGACCGATGAATTTCCTTCTGTGTTCAATCACAGAATCATAGAGATTCTCATCGGCCAAAGCCTCATCTGCTATATCGGTCTGCATGATTTGATAAACATCATAAAGATGTCTTGACATCCTTTCGATTCTAATCTCCGACGACGGCCTCGCAAATTCCTCATGAAGTAGAAAGAGCTTCTCTAGAAAGGTCCGGTGGGGTATGACTGCGTTGACCTCCACAGGATAATCTTCAAACGTTAGTTTCGGCAGATTATCGGAGATATAGGAACG
>CAMTMX010000060.1 GCA_947073495.1 uncultured Porphyromonadaceae bacterium | reverse complement strand
ATTTGAAAAGGTTATCTAATTATAATCCCTATAAAGTTTTTAAGTGAGTTTGTAAAACTTACTAAATAATGCATGGGCGCGACAACTGTGGTAATAAGTTGTCGCGCCTATTTAAAAGTAGACATACTCTAATTTAAAAGTAAACATACTCTAAGATTAATTATGGCAGAGGAAAAATATATGATGCGGGCGTTGCAGATTGCCAAAGGGGGAGAGGGGAGAGTCGCCCCTAATCCGATGGTGGGGGCAGTGGTGGTTGCAGACGGCAGAATAATAGGAGAGGGCTTTCATCGCACATACGGCGGTCCTCACGCTGAAGTTAATGCAATAGCATCTGTAAAAGAATCAGACCGACATCTTCTCAAGAAGGCAACCATTTATGTGACGCTTGAACCCTGTTCCCATTATGGTAAAACTCCCCCGTGTGCGAAGCTCATCATTGATACAGGCATTCCTCGCGTTGTCATTGGCGCACCGGACCCGAACCCTCTCGTAGCCGGCAGGGGTGTCAGAATGATGAGAGAGGCTGGAATCGAAGTGATTGAAGATGTTCTGAAAGAGGAATGTCTTGAGGTCAACAAAAGGTTTATGACTGCCCACACAGGCAATTTGCCGTGGATTTTGCTAAAATGGGCGCAAAGCGCCGATGGTTTTATGGCTGCGCTCAACGATGCCGGAACTCCTGAGGCAGTAAAATTCTCAAGTCCGCTTTCAATGGTGTGGATGCACAGGGAGAGGGCAAATGTGGAGGCTATAATGGTAGGTTCAAATACCCGGCGTATTGACCATCCACGTCTTGATGTGCGTCATTGGGGAGGAAATAACCCTCGTGTCATAGATTGCGGTTCCGATACCGACCTCCGGAGATTAGCCGAGAAACTTAGAGAGGAGGGTGTGACATCGTTGATGGTAGAAGGCGGCCCGACATTGCTCGGGAGTTTTATCAGGTGTGGACTGTATGATGAAATAAGGGTGGAAGAATCGCCGGTACTGCTTAAAATGGGGTTGAAATCTCCGGAACTTCCGCAGGATGTGTTTCCGGAAGAGAGACAGATCTGTCGTGAAAACATCATTACCAGATACAAAAGAATAGAATAATAACACTCCCGATTTTGATTGGCAAAACCTGCTTAAATATTTGATGCTTGCCGCGGCACAGGGTCCGGAAATTGATAAAATGCTTGACAAACCGGTGGTTGTCATGACCCCCGGGCGCAAATCCTGACGGCATCAACCGGTTTGCCACCTGGGTCAATACATCCCGAAGCCTTACAGACGTAAGCGATCTTAAGAATTTACCGAGCCATTGCCGTCAAGCCGTACAAGCCATATTCTTCAGGGATTGTTTGTGATTAAAATCGGTTTAATAGTATGGAAGCAGCATTTACACCGTGGACCCTGTTTGTCGACATAGGCATAATATCAATATTGTTCCTTGTCGGCAAGTTGATGCGGGTTAAGATTAAGATAATACAGAAGTTGTTTATCCCGCCAAGTCTCTTGGCGGGATTCATGGCGTTAGGTTTCGGGCCCCAGGGTCTGGGCTGGCTGCCGTTGTCGGGATATACGGGCACATATGCCGGTATTCTCATTGCGTTCATATTCGGATGTCTACCCCTCACATTTGCCCCATCCCTGTTTTTAGACGGGTACGGTATTATCTTTTCTGCAGTGTGTCTACTTGCCGCACTTGGAGTGATGCTAACCGCCTATATGAAAAAATGGCACCTTAACCAATCTGATATAATACCATAGAGAATGAGGAAAGGGTCTGCTACAATCTTTATGGGTGCCCAATGAAAGAGGTGCGGGATGTTTTACCTGCATCTCTTTCAATTCAAACTTTGACAATGTAAATAGAGATATGGATACCATTTTATAGACGTTAAAAAGCACTAAAAAACACTTATTTGTTAAAATGGATGAATTTTCTGCTTAATAATTCGGCAAGAAATGCTAATTTTGCAGATTGTAACAAGTGCATGAACTGAGGAAGACGTCATAAAAGACGTGATGAGACATCATGCGACTAACCAACTTATAAAAAAGTGAAAAAGACTTTAAACCGCCGCATACCCTTATTCGTCCCGGCATTGATGCTTATGGTGGGAGGAATGTCGTCGTGTAATACATCCACAACGAACGTAGACGACGAGGTCACTGTCACTATCTCTAATGTGGCAGTGAAAGGTTTCTCCTTGAAGGCAGATTCAAAGGTTATGGCAAACCTTGATTCAGTTTTCTTTTCCATAGACCTTGCGAACGGGGTTATTTTCAATGCCGATTCGCTGCCGAAGGGCACAAGTGTAGAGAAACTTATTCCTGTCATTACATTTTCAAGCAGTGTTTCTGAAGCAGAAATCAGCATGACAGGAGGCTCTGAAGATGAGAAGACCGTTGACTATCTTAAAAATCCATCAGATACGATTGATTTTACAAGAGATGTGAAACTTAATGTGACTTCTGCGGACGGAACAAATAAATATACGTATAGGTTAAAGGTTAACGTTCATAAACTCGATTCAGACTCCTTGATATGGGACAAACTGAGCGTGACCAAGCTTCCGTCAAGGCTTGAAAATCCGGTAGCCCAGAAATCAGTGGAAAGAGATGGCTCTGTCTATACATTAATAGAGGAGAACGATGGATCGTATACATGGGCTACTGCAGCTTCGCTGGAAGATGCCCAATGGGATAAATCCGAGCTCAATCTGCACTTCGCGCCGAATGTGGCAAGCCTTGTAAACACATCATCATCGTTCTGGGTGCTTGATGAGGATGGAAATCTGTATGAATCACCAGACGGTGAGGAATGGAGAGAGACAGGCGAAAAATGGATCACCCTTATCGGCGCATATAAGGACAGTGTGCTCGGGGTGAAAGATTCAGAAGGGACAATGATGCATTGCCACTATCCTGCATCTGATTCGATAGAAGACACTGAAATGAATCCGGAATTCCCTCTTTATGGGAGGTCTGAATTCCGCACTATTGAGACGAAATGGGCAGGAGACCCGACCGCGCTATTTGTGGGAGGCGAAACAGCTACAGGTGAAATATCATGCCATACATGGGCATTTGACGGCTCGAACTGGGCTACAATCGACGATAAGTCCACTCCTGCATTAGCGGGTGCGACCTTGTTCAAATATATAGTATATCGCCGCACGTCAAACACGCTTAAGCAGATAGCATATGATGCGTGGATATTGATGGGCGGTGTGCTTGAAAACGGAGATTACAACCGCAAGACGTATATATCATTTGATAATGGCGTGACATGGAACGCAGGGTCGGATGCACTGTCGATTCCTGACGCATTCCCCGGAATGGCAGGAGGGAATGCAGTGGTTTTGTATTCCTCGCTTGATGCAGACTTGGCGGATGCCTGGAAGAAGATTGCTACGAAGGGCATTCCGACACGGGCAACTCTCTCCTACACAACCGACGGATATGACATCACATGGGAATGTCCGTATATATACATGATTGGCGGCGAGTCATCTTCGGGAGAACTCTCGGATTCTATCTGGCGTGGAGTTCTTGCGCGACTGACCTTCACACCAATCATTTGACAAAGAAATCTCTCCTAACGCTTTCTAACCTTTTGGACAGACCACGGATATTATTGGCATTAGCTGCTGCGGCGATTTTATCGGTGCCGATTGAGGCGGACGCTCAGGAAGATTATCGGTTTGATGCCGGAGCAGGAGTTGGCATTACAGGCTATCTTGGAGATGCCGACACTTCAAATCTTTGGAGTAATCCGTCATGGGACGCAGAGATATTTTTGCGTTACATAGTCAATCCCCGTTGGGCTTTAAAGACCAACTTTTATGTGGGAGGGCTTTCAGGAGATTCATCGGAAATGACAAACGTTTTCCCGACTGACAAAACCTATAAGTTTACTACCACATTTTATGAGATCGGAGAGATGGCGGAGTTTAATTTTTTTAACTATGGCGAGGGGGAATCCTATCGGCAGTTGAAAAAAATAACTCCCTATATCGCTGGAGGAATCGGCGTGACGATGTGGAAAACTGATGGGAAAACAAGAGGAGCGTTCACGTTGCCTTTCGGAATCGGAGTTAAATACAAACCGAGCGAAAGGGTGAATCTCGGCATAGAGTTTCTGATGAAGAAAACATTCACAGATAAATTCGACGGTGACTATCTTGACGACCCTATGGGAATAGAAAGTTCATTTATAAAAAATACAGACTGGTATTCCACGCTAACCTTTACGGTCAGCTACGAATTCAGCAAACGCTGCGCAACGTGCAACTATAAAGACTGAATCAACATGGACGAACTTCAGAAAAAGATATCCAGCCTCAACCATGACCGCATGCCGGTGCATGTGGCGATGATTATGGACGGTAACGGAAGATGGGCAAAAAGACAAGGTTTCGCCCGAAGCGACGGGCATGCCGAAGGCGTGTCGACTGTGCACAGGGTGACCAAACTTTCTTCCGATATGGGAGTGAAGTATCTCACCTTATATGCCTTTTCCACAGAAAACTGGAACCGACCCACAGATGAAGTCGACACGTTGATGTATCTGATCGGCTGGGCAATAGAAAGGGAACTTCCCGAACTTCTCGAGAATAATGTGCGCATACATCTCCTTGGAGATATCGACAGGATTCCGGAAGAATCAAGAAAAAAACTGTTATATGCCCGTGAGAGCACAGCCCATTGCACAGGTCTTCAACTGAACATGTGCCTCAGCTACTCGGCAAGGTGGGAGATCACAGAAGCAGCGCGTCGCCTCGCCCGCAAGGCTGCCGCAGGAGAGCTTGATCCCGATTCAATTTCGGAAGAAATGGTGGCTGACAATCTCACTACCGCAGGCATTCCCGATCCGGACCTTCTTATCCGTACGGGAGGAGAAGAGAGGATATCAAATTATCTCCTGTGGCAGATAGCATACAGTGAGCTTTATTTCACCCCTGTGCTCTGGCCTGATTTCTCGGATGAGGAATATGTAGACGCCATCATCGATTTTCAGAACCGCGAACGCCGCTACGGGAAGACCAGCGAGCAAGTGCAGAATAACGAATAACTTATCATCAGGATGAAAAATCTGCTGAAGATTTCATTGATTGCCTTGACAATGTCGGCTGCTTCAGGCGTTTACGCCCAGGATGCAGTCCAGTCAATTGTAAACGACACTATCTATAACCCGGATATAATCTATTCGCCCATCCCTAAGGTGTATGAGATTGCCGGAATAAAGGTGGAAGGTATCAACCATGTAGACGACTATATTATAATCGCGCATTCAGGACTCTCTGTCGGAGAGAAAGTGGAAGTGCCGGGCGACGTGCTTACGAATGCCACCAAACGTCTTTGGCGCCAGGGACTGTATTCAAAAGTGCAGATTTATGCAGAAAAAGCGCTCGGCAACAAAATTTGGCTCGTGATTTCTTTACGCCAGCAGCCCCGAATGTCAGAAATGAGATTCAATGGAGTTAAGGGTGGTGAAAAGAAAGATATCCAGGAGCGTCTTTCCATGGTGTCTGGACAACAGATCACCCCCAACATTGTTGCGCGTGCAACTCAGATTATAAAAGATTATTATGGTGCAAAAGGCTTTAAAAATGCCAATGTCCATATTAGTCAGGTGCCAGACGTCTCTAAAGACAACCAGGTGTTTCTTGATGTAGACGTTGACCGCCATAATAAGGTCAAAGTGCATAAGATCTACATCGGAGGCAACGAGGTCCTTTCTGACAGAAAGGTGAAAGGGGCTATGAAGAAGACCAATGAGAATGGCAATCTACTCAACCTCTTTAAACAGAAGAAGTTTGTCGACAGCGATTATAAAGACGATAAGACCAGGATTATCCAGAAATATAACGAGCTCGGTTATCGTGACGCCCGCATCCTGCGAGACAGTGTAGTCAGATATGACGATAAGACCGTCGATGTCTATATCGATGTTGAGGAGGGTAAGAAATATTATATCAGTGACATCAACTGGGTGGGTAACTCTGTTTACCCCACAGAGTTCCTGAACAATGTGCTCGGTATTTATCCAGGAGACGTATACAATCAGAAACTTCTTGAGAAACGGACAAAAGACGATGATGACGCTGTCAGCAGTTTCTATCTTGACAACGGATATCTCTTCTTCCAGCTTGTGCCGATAGAGGAGAACATCAAAGACGACAGCATTGCTCTACAGATGAGGGTGATAGAAGGTCCACAGGCTACTATCAACAGGGTTGTGATCAATGGAAACGACCAGCTGTTCGAAAAGGTTATACGAAGAGAACTTCGTGTGCGCCCCGGTGATCTTTTCTCCAAGTCGGATCTTATGAGATCCGCACGCGAAATCGCTGCTTCCGGACATTTCAACCCGGAGACTATGGGAATCAATCCTGAACCGGATGAGGATAATGGAACCGTGGATATCGTCTTCGATCTTGAGTCGAAAGCCAACGACAAGGTTCAGCTCTCTTTCGGCTGGGGTCAGACCGGTGTGACAGGTCAGGTGGCACTCTCGTTCTCCAACTTCTCTATCAAGAATCTCTTCAATCCTGGATCATACAGAGGTATTATTCCTCGTGGAGACGGACAGACGTTCTCAATTTCCGCCCAGACTAATGCCAAGTATTACCAGAGCTACAGCATCTCGTTCTTCGATCCATGGTTTGGAGGAAAGCGTCCGAATTCACTTTCGGTGAGTCTCGATTACAGTCGATCTACCGGTATCAACTCAAGCTTCTATAACAACCAATACTGGAACAGCGGTTATTATTCAATGTATTATGGTGGTTCTTATCTTAATAACAACTCCCAATACTACATGCAGAATGCCTACGACCCGAACAAGGTGCTCCAGATGGCGGGCGTCAGTGTCGGATTCGGTACCCGTTTGAGCTGGCCGGATGATTTCTTCCAGTTCCAGGCATCACTTTCCTACCGCTGGTATTATCTCAAGAACTGGGAATATCTCTACTACATGAACAACGGTATTTCCAACTCTCTGATGTTGGGTCTTGCGTTGTCGCGGTCAAGTGTAGACCAGCCGATCTATCCGCGTAGAGGTTCTGAATTCTCAGTCAACGTGACTTTGACACCGCCGGCAAAGTTGTTCTCAAGAAACAAGAACTGGGCTGAGCTTGCAAAACTGTCTGACCGTAGCAACACCGACACAGAAAGCCGTGAAGCTGCAGCCAAGGAGATGTATAAGTGTATTGAATATTATAAGGTGAAATTCAAGAGCAAGACTTATACTCCGCTCACCGATCCGAACGGACAATGGACACTTGTGCTTATGACACGTGCCGATTTCGCACTTCTCGGATCATGGAACAAGCATTTCAAGACACCGTTCGAGACATTCTACTTCGGTGGTGACGGTATGTCGGGAAGCTATACATACGCTACAGAAACAGTGGCTATGCGTGGTTATGAAAACGGACAGTTCACCCCCTGGGGGTATGAGGGTTATGCCTACGGACGTTTCGGCATGGAGCTCCACTTCCCGTTCATGCTTCAGCCTTCAACCACAATCTACGCACTTGCATTTGCAGAGGCAGGTAACTGTTGGACCTCCGTGAAAGATTTTTCACCGTTCAATCTTAAGAGAAGTGCCGGTGTCGGAGTCCGCCTTTATCTTTCGATGCTTGGATTCCTCGGCATTGACTGGGGTTACGGTTTCGACAAGGTATGGGGCACAAGAGGTGGCAGCCAGCTTCACTTCGTGCTCGGACAGGAGTTCTAAAACAAACTATAGCGGTGTCAGGACAAAATAGATATAATCCTGGCACCGCTTTATTTTTTTTAACACTATTTCAGATGTCTTGAACCCGTGCGGGTTCACTTCTGTTTAAACTATACCGATATAAGCGAGTCTTATTATAAAGGTTAAAAACACGGTAAATATTCCGGATATAAGCATAAAAAGAAATAACTAAAACAAAATTGATATGAAAAAGATAATCCTTGCTCTTTTTGTAGTGCTCGCGGGCGTGGGAATGATGTCTGCCCAAAAATTCGCACTCGTGGATATGGAGTATATACTCCGTAATGTGCCGGCATACGAGATGGCAAACGAACAGCTCAACCAGTTTTCACAGCGTTGGGAGAAGGAAGTGAACGAGCTATCGAAAGAAGCCGAGACAATGTATAAGAACTACCAGAGCGATATGGTATTCCTCACAGACGACCAAAAGAAGAAACGCGAGGAGGAAATTGTTGCAAAAGAGAAAGAGGTGACAGATCTCCGATATAAATATTTCGGACCCGAAGGGGAACTTTTCAAAAAGCGTCAGTCGCTGATGAAACCGATCCAGGAAGACGTCTATAATGCAGTGAAAGCTGTTGCAGAAGAGAAAGGCTACCAGACGATATTCGACAGGGCTTCATCCCAAAGCATAGTTTTTGCATCTCCGAGAATAGATGTCAGCAATGAAGTTCTCGCAAAATTGGGTTATTCCAAATAATTTAAGTAACTTTGCGATTGGAAATCAAGTTAACACTTGCGGACCTTAAAAAATAATATAGAATATAAAATAACAAACGAAACGAAATGCTAAAAAAACTCTTGTTAGTGGCAGTCATGCTGATCCCTATGCTGGCTTCCGCACAGACATTGAAAATGGGACTCGTAGATCTCGCTGAAATTTTCAACAAGATGCCCGAGAGAGAAGCGGCAGAGAAACAGATTGCCGAGGTGTCTAAGAAATATGAGGCTGAAAACGAGAAGCTTGGTGAAGAAATGAAACGCATGTATGATGAGTTTCAGGCAATGAAGGAAGACGAACTTCCTGCAATCAAAGAACGCAAGGCTCGTGAACTTCAGGATTACAATCAGAAGATCCAGCAGTTCCAGCAGACTGCATACAACGATCTTCAGAAGCTTCAATCAGATCTGATGGCTCCCATCGAGCAGAAGCTTCGGTCAGCTGTTGAGGCAGTGGGGAAAGAGGGTGGCTATTCGCTTATCCAGCCCAAGACTCCCGATGTTATACTTTATTTCGGGGCTCCTGTGGAAGACATCACCAACCAAGTGAAAGCAAAGCTCGGTATTAATTAAAGAATATTTCATAAATGATATGAAAGCGGGGCTCTCAGCTCCGCTTTCTGTTTCTTAAATATAGTTGCAATTAAAATCTGTTGATATGCCAATAGGAGTTTTTGATTCGGGTTATGGTGGTCTGACAATCTTGAAAGATATAATTTCAAGATTGCCGGAATATGATTACCTGTATCTTGGAGACAATGCCCGTGCCCCTTACGGCACACGCTCGTTTGATGTGGTCTATGATTTCACCTTGCAGGCTGTAAAAGCTTTGTTCGAGAGAGGTTGCCATCTGGTTATCCTCGCCTGTAATACCGCGTCAGCAAAGGCTCTGAGGTCTATACAGCAGAATGATCTTCCTGATATCGATCCCTCACGGAGGGTTTTAGGAGTTATACGTCCCACGGTGGAAGTATTGCCGGAGATTACCAAGACCAAACATATAGGGTTGCTTGCAACTCCGGGAACAGTTGCAAGTCATTCCTACGCCATGGAGCTTGAGAAAATGGGAGCCGGGATGGTAATCACGGAATATGCGTGCCCGATGTGGGTGCCGTTGATAGAAAACCGCGAGGCTGATTCCCCCGGTGCGGATTATTTTGTGAAAAAATATATTGACGGGATAATGGCAAAGGATCCTGAAATAGACACCTTGGTTCTCGGGTGTACACATTATCCTATATTGATAGAGAAGATTAAACAGTTTGCTCCTGCCAATGTGAAAATATTCGCACAAGGCAGTAGGGTGGCTGACAGTCTTGCAGACTATCTCAGGCGTCATCCGGAGATTGAGGAGAGGTGTTCCAAGGGTGGTCATATAGACTTTCTGACCACAGAAAGTCCGGATAAATTTGATTCGCTTGCCTCCATGTTTCTTGGCAGGGAGGTGAAATCGTCAAGACTGCTGATTGAAACCATATAAATAATATCGATTGATGGAAATAGGATAAGGTTACGGGTAGTAGAGATATGATATTGGATGATATAAAAAACATGATGCCACAGGAGGCGATTCCATTGCTTGATGAATATATATCTTCACATGAAGAAGATGAGGCTTATACCCTCAGAGGCATGAAGCATTGGGCTTTGGGGAAACGTGCGCTTGCGATAAAAGATTACCTCTCGGCAATCCGGATTAACCCTGAAAGTAAAGCAAAGCAGGCGTTGGAATCAGCCAACGCCATACTTGATTATTACAGCAAGGATCTGCTTAATCCTTGAAAGATATAGAGATCTTTTAGAAACTTTTAAAATTTATTTTGTCTTGTTATTGAGGTCTTTGTCGGCATCTTTATGATATTTATTCAGTCATTATAGACCCCCATAACTCCATCATAAATATCAAAAATCTGCTCGACAAATCCTCTCAAATCCTTTGACAAATAAATTTAGACAGTTTCTAAAAAAACTGTAAACAACTGATAAGATGACTAACCTGTTTGACCTTTTTAAAAGTATTATTGACGATATCAACTCTTTGGAGGTGAATATGGTCAGCAGCATGTTTCGCTTGATTCTGAGCATGGTGCTCGGAATGATAGTCGGTGCTGAAAGAAAAAGGAAAGGACAGGTTGCCGGAATTAGGACATTCGCCCTGATATCGATGGGCGCATGTCTTGCCATGTTGTTGTCAATCTATGTTCCGCAGGTTTATCTGGGACTTAAAAACGGAGATCCCGGGCGAATTGCCGCACAGGTGATCACCGGTATCGGCTTTATAGGAGGCGGTGCAATGATTCACATGAAAGGTTCTGTCAGGGGTCTTACAACCGCAGCCGGAATCTGGATGACCGCCATAATCGGTATGGCGGTCGGTATAGGTATGTATCTGTGTTCCATAGGGGCGACATTGCTGATTATGGTCACACTTGTGTCGTTCGAACAATATGAGAAGAGACGCAAGTTGGGACAGGAATCAAAAGTGGTGAGCCTTACTGTGGAAGGTATTCTGACGGATATTGAGGCTTATCGTGAGGTGCTTGATCGCTTTGGTGTGCATTTGTCTACCTTTTATGTGGAATATGATTATGACAGGAATGAGACAGAATTAAATTTTGTTGTTCTCGCACATGTCTACACCAACCTGATGCCTCTGTTGGCTGAGATAAGCAAGGTGTCTCCTACAAAGAAACTGACACTGTCAAGCCAGTTGGATATTTGATGAGCTATTTTTCAATAAGTCAAAACAATAAAGGCACCGAAAGAATCGGTGCCTTTATTGTTTTGACTTATTATCATACGAGTTTACGGTAGCGTATGCGGTGGGGTGTGTCATTCCCGTCACGCTTGCGTTTAAACTCTTCGTAGTCGGAATAAGATCCTTCGTAGAATGTTACCTGACTGTCACCTTCGAATGCAAGGATGTGCGTTGCGATACGGTCAAGAAACCATCGGTCGTGGCTTACGACCACGGCACATCCGGCAAAGTTTTCAAGACCTTCTTCAAGCGCACGGAGTGTGTTGACGTCGATATCGTTTGTGGGCTCGTCGAGGAGTAGCACATTCCCTTCCTCTTTAAGAGCCATTGCGAGATGCAGACGGTTGCGTTCCCCACCGGATAGGACTCCGATTTTCTTTTCCTGGTCTGCACCGGTGAAATTGAACTTCGACAGATATGCGCGGGCATTCATGTCTCGTCCACCCATACGGAACGATTCCACCCCTTGCGAGATTACTTCATAGACTGTCTTTTCTGGAGAGAGGTCTTTATGGTTCTGGTCTACGTATGCGATCTTTACAGTTTCTCCAACTTCAAAATCTCCTTTGTCTTGCTTTTCAAGACCCATGATCAGACGGAAAAGAGTTGTCTTGCCGGCTCCGTTCGGTCCGATAACGCCTACGATGCCATTTGGTGGGAGCATGAAGTTGAGATCGGTAAATAAAGCTTTGTCATCGTATGCTTTTGCAAGATTGTGCGCCTCGATGACTTTGTTTCCCAAACGTGGTCCGTTGGGGATGAAGATCTCGAGTTTCTCCTCCCTTTCTTTCTGGTCTTCGTTGAGAAGACGGTCGTAGCTTGACAGACGCGCCTTCCCTTTTGCCTGACGTGCCTTTGGAGCCATGCGCACCCATTCGAGCTCACGCTCAAGGGTCTTGCGGCGTTTGCTTGCCTGTTTCTCTTCCTGAGCCATACGCTTGGTCTTCTGATCGAGCCATGAGCTATAGTTCCCTTTCCAAGGAATCCCTTCCCCGCGGTCAAGTTCAAGAATCCATCCGGCAACGTGGTCAAGGAAGTAACGGTCGTGTGTCACGGCAATTACTGTTCCCGGATATTGCTGCAGATGCTGTTCAAGCCAGTCGATAGATTCTGCGTCGAGGTGGTTGGTTGGCTCGTCGAGCAAAAGCACATCGGGCTGCTGGAGGAGCAGGCGGCAAAGAGCCACACGGCGACGCTCGCCGCCGGAGAGCACGGCGATCTTCTTGTCGTCGGCAGGACAGCGTAGGGCGTCCATAGCGCGCTCAAGCTTATTGTCGATGTTCCATGCATCGCACGCATCGAGTTTGTCTTGAAGCTCAGCCTGACGGTTGATAAGGGCATCCATTTTGTCAGGATTTTCCAGAACGTCAGGATCAGCGAATGCATTGTTGACCTCGTCATATTCCTTAAGAAGGTCAAGAACCGGCTGCACGCCTTCCTGCACCACTTCCTTTACTGTCTTCTCGGGATCAAGTTTTGGATCCTGTTCAAGATATCCTACAGAGTAACCTGGAGAGAACACTACATTTCCCTGATAGCTTTTGTCGATGCCGGCAATAATCTTCATAAGGGTGGATTTTCCCGACCCGTTAAGACCTATAATGCCGATTTTTGCGCCATAAAAGAAAGATAGGTAGATGTTTTTGAGTATTTGTCGTTGAGGGGGAATTATTTTACTAACACCCACCATCGAAAATATTATTTTTTTATCGTCTGCCATAAGTTATTACTGTATATATGATTATTTGGGAACCGCCTTTGTGCGATAGTCGCACTTCACTTTCCCTTTAACGATATTGTTGAGTTTTGTCTTGATCATTTGTTTGCGGATAGGGGAGACCCTATCAGTATAAACTGTGCCGAGAAGGTGGTCATATTCATGCTGGATTATGCGTGCCGCGAACCCGGTAAATTCTTGTTCATGTTCTTCAAAATTTTCATCAAGCCAATTCAGACGTACGTGCTCATAACGTTTGACAGGTTCTGAAAGTCCGGGGAGAGAAAGACATCCTTCGTCACGTGTGACGGGAGCGACATCTTCAAGAATGTCAAGCACAGGATTGATAAGGGCAAACTTTAAATCCTTACATTCCGGAAAATTTTCGGCAAGGACTGTACCGTCGATAACAATCACACTGATGGGCAAACCGATTTGTGGTGCTGCAAGACCGACACCTTCAGAATGATACATAGTCTCATACATGTCGGCTATGAGCTTCGGTAAGTTAGGATAGTCGGGTTCGATGTCTTCCGTTTCCTGACGGAGAACAGGTTGCCCGTAAAGATATATGGGTAAGATCATAATATATGGCGGTCTGGGACCGCGTAATTTTTTGAGTTAGTCTTGTAAAAATCAGTCGAAAATACCTTCTGATACTTCTTCCACCTCTGAGCCTCCGTCAGATTCAATAATTTCACCGCTGCAGGCATTGAAATTTGCCGGAAACTCGAATTTTGAACTCTGGGAATAAGGAAGTTTTTTATCGGCATACACTTTCTGCATGTAGAATCCGTAGATAGGCAACGCGGCGCGTGCGCCTTGTCCGAGAGCCATGGTGTTGAAGTGTATGTAACGTTCCTCACCTCCTACCCAGACTCCTGTGACAAGCTCCGGTGTGAATCCCATGAACCATGAGTCGGAATTGGAGTTGGTGGTACCTGTCTTTCCTCCCATTTGGGCTGAGATGCCATATCTGCCGCGGAGGCTCGCTGCAGTACCGCTGTCGACCACATTAAGCAGGATGGAGAGGATCTTATAATATGCATTCTCGTTGATCACCTCATTTCGGTGTGGGGTGGCTGAATATATGAGGTTTCCCTGGTTGTCTTCAATACGGGTCACAAAAACAGGATCCACCCTCATACCTTTGTTTGCAAAAGCGGTATATGCCGAAACCATTTCTTTGACGGGCACGTCTACCGTGCCGAGGGCAAGGGGAAGGGTTTCGTCTATGTGACCGGTAACTCCGAACATTCTCATTTTGTTGGCAAGGTTTTTTGCTCCCAGCTCATAAACGAGTCGTGCGGAAATCCAGTTGTTGGAGTTTGTGAGCGCCCAACGAAGGTCTACCATATCACCGATTCTTGCGCTTCCGGAATTTCTTGGCGACCAATTGCCGAATGTGGGTTGCGTGTTGAGGAATTGAGAACATGGGGTATAGTCCTGTTCCATAGCAAGGGTATATAGGAACGGCTTGGCGGTTGAACCGATCTGTCGTTTGCCTCTTGACACCATGTCATACTGGAAATAATTGAAATCGGGTCCTCCCACGTAAGCCTTGACATAACCGTTTATTGGATCCATGCTCATGACGCCTGTGCGAAGAATGGATTTCATGTAGAGCAGAGAGTCATAAGGCGTCATTGTTACGGTCTTGGAGCCCGGTTTATACTTGCCGTTTTCTTTCACATAAGTAAAAATGTCCATCTGGTAAGGATTGTGGAAGGTTTTTTCGATATCATCTTCCGACCATCCTGCATTTTTTAATACTCTCCAGCGCTCTGTCTGTTTCATTGCGTTTTTAATGAGATTCATCACGCCGCTCTGACTGAGTTCTGCCGAATTTGTTGTATATGGTCCGGTTTTCTGCCCCTGTTTCTCTTTGAAGAAAGCCGGTTGGAGAGTGCCGCCGAGATGTTCATATACAGCCTCTTCTGCATATTGCTGCATTCGCACGTCTATAGTCGTGTAGATCTTAAGACCGTCGGTATAAATGTCATAATGAGAACCATCGGGCTTAGGATTTTTAATGATCCATCCATAAAGAGGGTTTTCTTCCCATTGGGTTGAGTCGGTGTTATACTGACCCATAGCAAGGATATATGCAAGTTTGCTTTTATATTTGTCACGATCCGGACGCACCGGTTTTTTTGCGTTCATGAGCATGCGGATCTCTTCTCTCAGATATGGCGCGCCTCCATCACGATGGTCAACACGATGATAGTCGAGCCCCAGAGGGAGCGCCTTGAGGGAATCTGCCTCCTGGCGTGAGAGCTTTCCCGCCTTGACCATTTGTTCAAGAACGACGTTACGGCGTTCACGGGTGCGTTCTTCGTGTCGCAACGGATTGAAATAGCTTGGATTCTTAAGCATTCCAACGAGCATGGCTGATTCCTGGACATTGAGGTCTGCGGGTTCTTTATGAAAGTAGACATTTGCCGCCGTTTTTATTCCTACGGCATTGTTGAGGAAGTCAAAGCGGTTGAGATACATGTTGATGATCTCTTGTTTTGTGTAGAAACGCTCGAGTTTGATAGAGATCATCCATTCGATGGGCTTCTGCATAGCACGTTTGAAAATGCTTGACGAAGGGCGGGAATAAAGCTGTTTTGCAAGCTGTTGTGTGATAGTGGAACCTCCGCCGGCTGATTTGTCACCCATCAAAACGGTTTTGACCGCCGTTCTGCCGAGAGCTATAAAGTCGATACCGGAGTGATCGAAAAATCGTTCGTCTTCGGTAGCGATAAGTGCGTCTATTACGTGAGGAGAGACAGTGTTATAGTCTGAATTGACACGATTGCCCGCACCTGCAAAATATCTTCCGAGCTCCGTTGTCCCGTCGGATGCTATCACTACTGATGCAAGCTTGTCGTGCGGGTCTTCAAGCTCTTCAATAGGGGGCATGTAGCCGATAACCCCATTGTAGATCAGAAGGAGAAAAAGAGCGATAACTGCCCCCAGGCTTAAGAAAGAAACCCAGAGCCATTTCACGATTCTGGCATTTCTTGACATTTTTTTAGCAGCTTTCGGATCGAAGTTGTCGAAAGCCTGATCATATCCGTTATTTTGATTTTTGCGGTTATTTGCCATAGTTCAAAATGTTAAGACACAAAAGCGACAATGCGCTTCTACCTCAAACAACTGCAAAATTACAAAAAATAATCGAATAATATTGAATCCAAACTTGTTCTTATAGTTTTATCTCATCGATGTCTACGATTTTGTTTACGATGGCATATATGGTCAGTCCGGTGGCGGAGTGAATTTCAAGTTTGCGGGCTATGTTTCGCCTGTGAGTGATTACGGTATGTATCGATAGGAAGAGTTTGTCAGCGATTTCCTGATTCGTGAGACCTTTCACTACGAGGGATATGATTTCTTTTTCTCTTTGCGAAAGGTTTTCTTTTTCATCAGGAGAGTTCCCTTGTGGATTGCAGAGAGTCTTGATTTTTTTGGATATCGTGTCGATGTCATCGATGACGGATATAAGTCCGTCATATAGTTCGGCTGCCTGACGGGAGAGTTTGCCTACCTCAATGGCGACAATCATGCAATTTCCGCACGATGTCTCAGCTCTGAAATGTTCCGGGTTGAAGATTCCTCCAAATGTAGGGTTGACTAAAATCAAATCCGGATTGTTCGACTTGACGCAGTCTGCAAGAGCTCCCGGAGTCTTGACTTCCATTATGTTTGCCTGAATTCCCGGAAGGCGGCGAAGGCATTGAGAAAAACCGGCGGAAAGCACCGGCGACATTTCTGCAATGACAATATGTAGTTTTTCTTCTCTTGACATAATTTTGGGTGGAGAGGTTAGAGCTGGAGTTGTATAAAGTTTCGGATATTGGGTGTCAGGATTTTGAAGTCATATTTTTTTCAAGACGCATGATCGCCGGCACCAACAGGCAGTCTTCCACATGGCAATGGCTCTCAAGTTCTGCCTCACACCTGTAGATGTCGTATAAGGCGTGGTTGAGAAGATTAGTGTCGGCATCTTTCGGACAATACTTGATGATAATGTTCTTCAGCTCTTTTAGTTTAGTGCTGACGAGATCATGATGTTCACTGTATGTCGCGATTTTATAATTTTCAGGGGAATCTCCTGATAAAAGTGCGTTGACATATTTGAACACAGTCATTTCCTCGTATTCCATGTGCACTCTGACCTCATGCATATATTCATCGAAAAATTTCAGGATGAGAAACGAGACATCTGTTGTTCTCAATGATATCCCTTCAATAAGTTTCCTTCTTATAGCCGGGAGACAGTAGTCAAGAAAGTAGATGTGACTCTGGCGCAGATAGTGAAGCAATGCTTTGATCGATACTTCCGATTCGTTGTTGAAATTGGAATAGCCTTCTATCATGAAGTTTACTACAGTTAGGAAGGTGGAACAGTCCACGCCGTTGTCGGCACAGACTTCTTCCACGGTCTTGTCGCCAAATCCCATGGGTATTCCAAATCGGCTCATTACTTGAATGAGCTGATAATTGTCTGCGATGAGCGACACCATCTTGTCGCCGGGAGAATATTTTGTTTGTCCTGACATATCGTCTTTATTTGTATTATACAAATCAATGGTCTGAGCGGATTTTGGAAAACCACTACAATCATTGAAATTTGATTTATTTAAAGTTGAGCTATATACATATTGCCAAAGAGGCGCCATCTCAGCGATGGCAGCCTCATGTGTGGCATCGCGCGGTCTGTAAAGACTATGCGCATTACTCAATACTTATCTAACTCTAAATAACTAATAACTACAGTTGCTTATGTTTCACTGTTTTTACGGTTGCAAAGTTAGATATTATATGATGTATCTGCAATAACCATAAATAGGTAAAAGTGACTGTAGAAGTAACGACTTATGGTTATTCTTGGGGTGAGAATATCATTTTTTCTTTACTGAGAAACCGAATTTTCCAATAATCTCACCCAGGGAATGATAGAATCCATGTGAGTAGGCGAGAAGATTGGCGTCTTCGAGTGCAAACCTTCCGGTTTCAGGATCTATGAAGCGGTCATCGGCCCTGACATTGATCACTTCTGATATAAACATGTCGTGGGTGCCGAGATGTAGCACTGACTTCACTTTGCATTCGATACTCAGCGGGGATTCTTCAATAGTAGGGGATTTCACGAGTTCTCCGGGGAGTGGAGTGAGTCCGGTTTCTTTCCATTTGTCATAGTCTTTTCCTGATCTTACGCCAACCCAATCGGTTGCTTTTGCCATGTCTACGGTTGTGAGATTGATTGTGAATTCCATGTTATCCACAATTAATGGATATGAAGCCCTTTCCTTACGCACGGAAATGTAGCACATTGCGGGATCCGAGCATATCGTTCCGGTCCATGCCACGGTGAGCATGTTCCAGTTTTCCGGTTTGTCGCCACAAGTGACGATCACTGCAGGCAAAGGGTATATCTGTGTACCCGGACGCCAAGATATTTTAGCCATTGCTTATTTGTTTATATGAATTTGAAAATATATGCAAAATTAACTAAAATCCCTCTAATCTATATGTGTTACCTGCGGGGGCTACTATGAAAAAAAGTTTTTATTTGGTTAAACTTTGCTTGCGAAAGTTTATAGTTCTGAAAGTAGATTTAGGTCTTCAGTATGTTTTTTGAAGTATAAATTAAAAAAGTAGAATAGAGTAAATTTGAATTTTGAATGTTGATAGTGGATAATTTTATCGGAAATGAAACAAAATAGAACAGAGAGAAAAATTCGGATATTAGTAATCAAGGATTTATGGGGATGTTCTAAAATGAAAATATGAAACGTTCTAAAAATTTCAAAAGTGTTCTACTTTTAACCAATTGGTAATTAGTAATTTGTAATTAGTAATTGATAGAAAGGTAAAAATAAATAGTCAAAAGTAGAACGGGTTGGATTGATAATTTGTTGGATTTTAGCTGCTTGTGAGCGGGTGTTCTACTTTTTATAAAAGTGTTCTATTTTTTCTGAAAGTGTTCTACCCTTAAACAATTAGTAATTAGTAATTAGTAATTAGTAATTTTAATTAGAGATGGGGAGTGTGTTTTCTGATTATGGTTGACTTTCAAGGAAGGCTAACCCTTCAAAAAGTTGACCCGGTTGTAGTAATCGCTAAGAAAAGTTGACAAAACTTTCTTGACCGATGAACCAGTGTTTTTATGACCAGGTACCAGAGAACCCTTGATCAATTAGTAATGAGGAATTAGTGATTAGTAATTGCGATTCCTCATTGGATAAGGATGGGTAATGGGTAAGAGTAAAACAATGACAAAAGATGTATTTACAACATAAGAACAGAAGGACATAAATTAGCAGTGTTCCACTTTGAAAATTCAACCTTGAGCTTTATTATACAGTCCGAACGGGTCGGTGAAATTTACCGGGTTGGCATTACAGTAAGCGTAAGGTGACATCCACGGGAATTTCTCTGCCTCGGGGTCGATCGTCGTGAACCGCTGGAAAGAGGCGACATAGTTGCGCGCCTCGAAGTCGTATTCGTTCAAAGCTCCTCCGGCAAGGCGTTCCTTGCCTCCGAATAGGTAGCGGTTGTCCGACGCCCCGCCTCCGTACTCCGGCTCGAGCCAAGGCTCTCCCGATGCATAGTAGTCCATACGCTGTACCAACTTACTCGTCATCTTAAGAATCAATTAAAAATCAAATCATTTAGATTGATTTGTTTTGCTTCTACTGGTTTTTCTTTTCCTATAAAAACTTCAATATCCCAATCTCCTCCGTTAAGTATTATAGCTCTATTTGTACGACCATAAATTGAATCCAATATAATATCTCTGTCTGATTCAGGACGTGAGCTAACGATGGAATCCACCATATCATCTATAATGTGAAAATTATAATCTTTCATATAAGTTTTTTCTATATATGATGAATTATCCAAGTACAAAATATCCGGTGTTTTAGTTGAATAAGCTATTATTGGACCAGGCATATCAGTAGAGTTCCACCTATAATCAATGTAATTATCATCTGAAAGAATTCTTTTTTTACTGTTTAAATAAGCGCGGTAGTGATCCTTTTTTTTATCCGTCCATTTGATTGTTATAATCATGTCAATATCCTCATGCGAAAAGGATTTGGGGACTTGCTGTCTATGGCAGTTTGAAACTATGACACCATATATTCCTCCCAATAG
>CAMTMX010000059.1 GCA_947073495.1 uncultured Porphyromonadaceae bacterium | reverse complement strand
GACTCGAACACCGTAAAATCAGCGTTCGAGCCATACTTTATTGCATTATCTGAGTTTTATCGGACAGCAATAATAAAGAATTAGTGTTATAAACAAAAATCGGGCGCCTCATCAGAAGCGCCCGATTTTTGTTTTTCCTCAGGTTGTCGGCTTATAGGAGAAGTGGAGAGTATCATTTAACCAGAAGCTTCTTAACTTCATTGCCACATCTTAAAACATATATACCTGCTGTGACGTTAACCGCCCCCGAGTCTCTTATACTCCCTACAATTCTGCCGTCGGTGGCATAAACATCCACTACACCCGGTGCATTGTCCACTACAATCACCCCGTCTCCCGCATGAGCGGATATAAGAGCACTTCCATCAGCTTCAACTCTTTCAATTCCCGAAGAAAGGTTCTTACTTCCTATCACCACATAGCAATTCGCAGGAACAGTGACTGTTTTTTCTGCAGCGTTGAAGACCGGTTCGCTTCCATAAGATTTTGAAAGAATCTCATAAGAACCGTTATCCGACAAATTAAATGACACGCTCACATTCAAGACACCTGTCACATTGGGATTGATCACCGTAAAAATTTCTTTATCTCCAGCTTTTGATACAAGCTTTCTGCCGTTTTCCCAATTTGATGCCGAACAATTACTTTCAAAGGATGCTGATTCTGCAAAAAGATCCCTGTTTCCATTCCTTATTGCGATAAGTTCGCTATAGCAATCGTATAATCCCTTACGTTCGGGAACATCCAGAAGATTCCATCTGACTGTTTTCGGATCTGTATTGTTTCCACCGTCGGAATTCTTGGTGTTGTCATCATTTCCGAGTTCAGAGAACTGCCAGATCATGTGAGCTCCTGGCGCCATAATCATTTGGGCTGCGGCTGAACCGAGACGCTGCATGGAGACGGAAAGATTTCCTTTTACACCAGCCACACCCCATTGATTTTGCTTATAAGCGAGACGCTGCTCGTCATGGCTTTCAAGATAAGACACCGTGGAGCCCCAGGTGCGGGAGTCTTTTGGAGCATAAAATCTGTTGAGATTAGAATCAGACTTATAACCCATGGCGAATTGACATCCTGCGTCATTGATGTTTGCCCAGTTTAGCTCGCCACTCTCCGCCATATCATTTTCCTCCTTAGCGGTCGCAAGATTTTCATTGATGAAATAAGCAGAAGGATTGACCGATTCAACCACCTTCTGCAATTCCTTCATGCGTGCCACCCTCGACGCATTATAGGCATTCGTGGCTGCATCTCCACTGTCAGCATACGAATCATTATCGCCAAGACCCTTTACAAGGTCAAAACGGAATCCGTCAAACCGGTATTCCTCCATCCAATAACGCAACACGTCTGCCCATTGCTCCTGTACCATAGGGAAGCCCTGGTTCCAATCGTTCAAAACACTGTAGGCATGGGGTGCCGTCTGATTGTAAAACGGGTTTGCTCCAGACGGATACATCTGATACCATGGATGAAGTCCGTCGCTCTGATTGAAAACCATATCAAGAATTACCGCAATCCCATTTTTATGACATTCATCGATAAATTCCTTATAATCGGCAGGAGTGCCATACGCCTTATCAACAGCGAAATAAAAATTAGGATTATATCCCCATGAGATATTTCCATTAAATTCCATTATAGGAAGCAACTCTACTGCATTGACTCCAAGAGTCTTGAGATATGGAATCTTTTCTATTGCCTGTCTGACCGTACCGTTGCCATCAGCCTTCCCTTCAGTACCCGTAAAATCACGGAATAAAAGCTCATATATGATAAGGTCGGAAGAAGCTACACCCTTGAAATTGTCCACTTCCCAGTCATAATCGTTGATGCTTCCCTGATAAATGGCGAGAGGGACACTCTGCACCTTGTCGACAGGATATTCCGGCAGACCCGGGAAAACATCTGTAAGAAGATATTTGTCGTTCCATGGATCAAGCACAAGACGCGCATACGGGTCGCCTACCTGCATAGATCCGTCAACAAGGAAATAATAGCCATACATCGTGTCGTTGTCAAGACCCTTTATGGTGGTCCAGAAATAACGCATCCCGTCAACGTCGGTATAGTTCATTACATTGTCATTGCTGACCGTATAGTCGTTCCATGCGCCCACAAGTATCACGCTCTCTTTCTCAGGGGCGCCGAGACAGAATGTCACACTGCCGTCCGCATTCCTGACCGGACCCATTTTTGGTTTTCCTCCCGGATATTCAGCCTCCTGTGAAGCACCCGCATAAACCAATGTCTGAATTTTTTCGATCCTTTCATCTCCGGCGACAGCCAGTGCCTTCACTTCATAATTCCCTGGTTTTGTAAAGGAATATTCAGCGGTCAGAAGTGTAGCATTTTTCTCAGTGGCGACATTCTCTCCGTTGATGCTCAATGTGATGTCGGCAGCTTTGGTAACACCGACTTTGAAAGTGACATTGGCGTTGTCGGGGGTGATCAGATTGTTTGCCACTCCGGATTCAAGAGAAATCTGGAAGCCGGCGTCTACAACATCCAGGAAAATGTCGCTGTTTCCGACACCTTTCCCTTCCTTGCTTCCGTTGGCGTTACGGAAAACGAATGCAAGTTTCGTCACTTTTTCCGCAGGATCCGCGACACCGTAATACTCGCGGATATCCCCGATGTAGAGTTTCCAAAGATTCTCGCTCACGTATGTGAGTTCATACTTTGTGGAATTATCTCCCCACGTGGGGGCATATTTCCAGTCATTTCCTCCGTTTACCAGCACTCCGGTGTGGGCATAGATTTTGGTGGAAACGTTCAGTCCCATCAGCCCCTTGTTTCCCTCGTCGGCATGAAAGAAAATCGTCACATCCTGAGAATCTTCCTGTAAAGGAGACGGCTCAGAGGTGACCTGTGCGTTGATGTTTAACGCATAAGCCACTAAAGAAAGCAGCAAAATTAGGTAAGTTTTTACCATGGTGAATTTATTTAGTTATAAAAAAAGCAAAACAGAGTCCTCTCCTGCGGGAGATAAGTATCAATCTTCGTCGGGCACGTATGTTTCCTCCCTCATGTGGAGATATTCTTCCCAAGCCGCATCTTCTTCGGCATCTACAACAATTGGGACAGTCGGCAATTCTTCCAACGCCCGATTGAAGACAATTGAGAAGATCTTAAGGTTTTTAGTATAAAACACCCAATCCCTTTTTCCATCCCCCGTATATATACCTGTCATCACAGCCACCCTGTCTTTCTTGAAAGCATCAAGGAGGGCATCCGTGACTTCCTCCATAAGTTTTGAATCCCCCTCTTCCGGCATTCCGTCATAAAGGGCATTATAATTCCAGGTCACGTCAATTCTATAGACATACTTGCCGCTTTCGCGATATTCGTCTATACAATCCCGTCCAGTCACTATCACGGTCTTCCCCGATTCTCCCTCGGCTGGATAAGACCACCATTTATCGGTATATTTCATTGAGTTCTTATTTCTGAGTTTTGAGCTATCTCCTATCCGAGAAACCAACAGCAGCCATACAAGAGCCGATACTGTTAATGGATCGTCACAAGAGTGGCGCCGAAGCCGTACTCCCTGAATGAGGCATCCTGTAATTCCGCTTTAGGATATTCCTTTTTTAGCAGATCAAGGACAGCCTTACGCAGCACCCCTTCACCTTTCCCATGAATAAACACGAGCTTCTGGCCTATTCGCGCACTATTGGCTTTCATGTGCTTTCTGACTGCGTCGAGTTGCAATTCGAGCATATCTTTGGGTTCCATTCCTGTCAAAGAATCAGTAAGTTCTCCAATGTGAAGGTCCACCTCAATAAGAGGAAGAACCTTGTGTGGATTGGCGGCTGGATTTACAGTTTTACCTTTCTTGCCTGCATCGACACGGAATTTCTTAGACAACTCTTTAGCCATATCCTTTTCCGGCTTGCCCCCAGCCATTGCTGAAGTCATTTCCGCAGCATTCACCTCAAGAGGTTTTGAAGCAACCCCATCTGAAACCAAAGAGAGTTCCAGCACAGCTGTTTCAAAATAAATACCGGGACGGAAACAATGAAATTTATGGAACTTTGTCAAATCAAGTTTTCGGGATATGCTGACAGGAGCCTGCAATGTAAATGTCTTATCTTTTTTGAATGCCACGCACTGGAATCCTATCTTCTCATACTGAGGAAGAGTCTCATGAGTCAGCACGGCAAGATCGCAATATTCGTTTGGAGCCACCTCCCCTTGATAAACTACAGTCCACCCTCTATCCTCGGCACTACGGCGAAGGAAAACAAAATTCAAGAAATAGTTTGAATCATTTACAAGAACCGCCGAGAAACGCGATTTGTCAAGATGTTTTACATCAGAAGGCTCAAAACCGAGGGCAATGTTCATCTTGTCGCCATGCGCCGTTTCTTCCACCGGAAGCTCAGGTTGAGAGGCGGCAACAGGTTCTTCAGTCAATTTCTTGACCGGTTCAACTGTCTTTTTACCTTCATCAAACGCTTTCTGGTCAAACATGAGGCTTGAGCCCTGCGCCTTTGGGTCATGACCTGCGGGCATGACCACCACTACCTCTTTGAGAAGCACAGGGGTCTCGAATCCCTCGTCATCCACATATGCGATCTGACCATCTATCCTGGTTATCTTTCCGCCTCCTACACTATTCAGGAAGCGCACTGTATCTCCTATTTTTGCCACTGTCTAATATTTTATTAACCTTCACTCTTCACCCCAGATCCTCCATTCTCACCCTTCATCATAGATTCGAATTCATCGTCCACTTTCTTCTCCCTTGCCTCGTAAGCATCCACAATCCGCTGCACAAGAGGGTGACGCACGATATCTTTCTTGCCATATTCTATGATCCCGATACCTTCCACTCCACGAAGTATCCTCAATGACTGGAGCAAACCGCTTTGCACGGTTCTCGGGAGGTCGATCTGGGTGGCATCTCCAGTGATAATCATACGGCTGTTTACACCGAGACGGGTTAGAAACATCTTCATTTGATGTTTGGTGGTGTTTTGTGCCTCATCAAGTATAATCACAGCGTCATTCAGGGTCCTGCCGCGCATAAACGCGAGAGGGGCTATCTGAATGGTGTCGTTCTCCATATATTCCTTCAGTTTAAGCTGAGGGAGCATATCCTCAAGGGCGTCATACAAGGGACGCAGATATGGATCGATTTTGTCTTTCATATCACCAGGCAGGAAACCAAGTTTCTCCCCTGCCTCCACTGCAGGACGGGAAAGTATGATCCTTTTGCAAGCTTTATTCTTAAGCGCCGCCACGGCGAGGGCGATTGCGATATAGGTCTTGCCGGTTCCGGCAGGTCCTAATGCAAACGTCAGATCATTATTGGCGAAGCTTCTCACCATCTTCACCTGATTGGCATTACGTGGGGCTATAGGTCTGCCGGATTGCCCGAAAATAATGATGCCCTCGGTATTGACAGCCTTCGGCGGTTCCCCCTTTATAATGTCGATGATCACATCTTCAGTGAGCTTGTTATAGGTGGAGGCATAATTCTCAATTTCCTTCACCTTTTTTTCAAACTCTGCTGTCTCGCTCTCTTCGCCTATGACCTTGATAACGTTGCCGCGCGCCGCCATCCGCAATTTCGGAAAGAGATTACGGATAAGATTTATATTGTTGTTGTTGACTCCGTAAAAAGTCTGCGGGTCAACCTTGTCGATTATAACAATTCTTTCGTTCACTAATCAAAAAAATATTTCAATTAAATGCTAATTACTAATTAATAATTGCTAATTAGTAATTACTAATTGCCCTCACCCCACGCTTCCTTCAAGTGTGATTTGCAGTAGTTTTTGAGCTTCCACTGCAAATTCCATCGGAAGTTTATTCATCACCTCCTTGGCGTAGCCGTTGACAATCAAGGCAACCGCCTCTTCTGTCGGGATTCCGCGCTGACGGCAATAAAATAGCTGAGCCTCATTGATTTTCGAGGTGGTTGCCTCATGCTCCACCGTAGAAGAAGAGTTCTGCACGTCGATATACGGGAATGTGTGGGCGCCACACTGATTTCCCATCAACAAGGAATCGCACTGGGTGTAATTACGGCAATTGGTTGCATTCTTCAATACTTTTACCAACCCACGATAAGAGTTTTCACTCTTTCCTGCCGAGATACCCTTGCTGACGATTGTGCTTCGCGAGTTCTTGCCAAGATGAATCATCTTTGTGCCCGTATCCGCCTGCTGATAATTATTGGTGACTGCAACTGAATAAAATTCACCTACACTCTCGTCTCCTTTCAATACACATGAAGGATATTTCCAGGTTATTGCGGAGCCGGTCTCCACCTGCGTCCAGGAAATTTTGGATCTATGCCCGCGGCAAAGGCCGCGTTTTGTCACAAAATTATAAATACCTCCCTTACCATCCTTGTCGCCGGCATACCAGTTCTGTACAGTACTGTATTTCACTTCACTTCTCTCCTCGCAGATAATCTCCACGATCGCTGCATGAAGCTGGTTCTCATCACGCATCGGAGCTGTACATCCCTCCAGATAGCTTACGTAAGCATCGTCGTCGGCAACAATGAGCGTGCGTTCGAACTGACCCGTGCCGGAAGCATTAATGCGGAAATAAGTGCTCAGTTCCATCGGGCATCTCACCCCCTTGGGAATATATACGAACGATCCGTCAGAAAAGACTGCCGAATTGAGAGCGGCAAAGAAGTTGTCGCGATAGCTGACCACCGTGCCAAGATATTTCTTAACAAGATCAGGATAGTCTTTCACTGCTTCTGAAAACGAACAGAAAATCACTCCCAATTCCGCAAGCTTCTCCCGGTGGGTGGTTTTCACACTGACAGAGTCCATGACTGCATCCACAGCCACGCCTGCAAGCTGCTTCTGTTCTTCAAGTGAAATTCCGAGTTTATTGAAAGTTTTGATGAGTTCCGGATCCACCTCATCCATACTTTTCTTAAGCTCCTTCTTCTTAGGGGCGGCATAATAAGAAATTGCCTGGAAATCTATCTCGGGTATACGCAGATGCGCCCAATGTGGCATCTTCAAGGTCTGCCAATAACGAAAAGCCTTCAGACGGAACTCTAAAAGCCATTCCGGTTCACCTTTCACTTTTGAGATATATCTCACGACATCCTCGTTTAGTCCCGGAGGGACAATATCCGTGTCAATATCACTCGTAAAGCCGTATTTATATTCAGAATTGGTAGCTTCGTGGAGCACATCTTCTGTCTGCACGTTTTCGCTCCCTTTCAGATCTTCCATAGTCTTCTATTTGTAGATAAATTGCCTTTAATGAAAACACCCTGATGCCTTAAGAACAAATCTCACACCATGAGGTTGGAAAGCAAAGGCTATTTTCCCACAAAAATAATCAAAATCCGCCATTTACCCAAATCATCTTTCCTCAGTGTTGAGCTGCCTGTTTCGCATAAAAAAAATTATAAGGCCAAGACATTGCAGTTCAACACAAAACGCCTCGACCATATAAATTTCCCTCTGTCAGTCTTCTTTAAAAGATTCCAAATTGAATGATCTTATTTCGCAAAAAAAATTTTTGTCAAAGATAATAATATCCTGAGATTAAATCATGAAAAACCGGCTTTTTTGATTCCCAAAATGATTTAGACAATGAATGCCTGACTCAATACTTCCTCCCATTGCCTGCACGAATCGCTCCAAGGAGCAGGTCGTGTGCGCAACCTCCCGCCCGAAATGATTAAGTTTATTAGCAGAACGCACTAAAAGAAGAGGCCGGCATCAAAAACGCCGGCCCCTTCTTTCTTATAAATCAAATAAGGGAATACTATTACCTTCTATAAGCTATACAATTCTTAATGGAACCGCTTCTTAATTATAATCGGGCAAATTAAGGCATCAACCAAAGGAATGGCATAAACCTCCATCACTCGCAAAATGGCAATCCCATTTTATTATATCATTTCTCAACGAAAGAACATTTGTATGGAATCGTTCTAAGATCCAAAGTAAGTGTATAAGAACCTACTCCAGGAGCTTTAAGATTGCCACCATCATTCTCAAGTTTATCGAAAGCATTTCCTAAATTTGGAGCTTCCCAACCGCCATTAGTGCGGAATTTCCATTCTATATTCGCGTCAGCGAAATTAATATCCGCTGTCCAAACAAGAATATCATCTGTAGGGTTGAGCTCGACGAAATCAGAAACCCAATTATTGTCGGGGAAGCCTCCTATTACACTAATGCTCTCAATAGCCTTGGTAGTGTAGGTTAAGGTTCCGATATTGACATTCATCCAATACAGACCATTCTCCATACCGGATATATTTCCGCCGCCAAGCTTCAAGGTTCCGGCCTCTTCACCGGCACCCCATTCAAATCCACCCCATTCAGGACGGTCTGTAACCTTGAAATCTCCGTTCAAGTGGACAAAGCCGAAATAGTTGGCGAAGTCCCAAGTATTCAACCAACCGGTTTCAAATTTCCAGCCATTGCCGCCACCGGGAGTATATAACATTGGAATCGCCTGAGTGACGCTATAAGTGCAATCAAGCATATTGATTGTAAATAGATATTGACCTGCCACTTTTAGACAACCTGCCTCACCGTTCTCATAAAGAACGCCTTCGGTTGCATTATCGCCATTAGTTCTTGTGCCGAAAAGCCCATTCCAATCCTGCGCGACAAAAGCTGATTCAGGCACAATTTTCCACCAATATCCGTCTGTCTCGAAATTGGCAGGGATGTCAAGGGCAAGAGTGAACACAGGGTCATCATATTGACTCTTATCGGAATGTTCGAACTTGACAGCAGTAGAAAAATCCCAATTATTGATAGACCCGACCAAATAATATGCACTTTCAACACTTATGTGAAGATCCACAGGAGTCACTGTCAAAGCCTTCACTCCAAACCAAGTGTCATCTCCACCGACACGAATGTGCTGCATCCCCTGGTTAATATATGCAGCTATACGCACATTGTTAGCTTTCGCCTCAGGAGATTTGCCAAGAAGATTGCGGAAAGCCTCATCCCAGGCAGATGCCTCTATACCATAGGTATTGGTCTGACCCTCTATAGGTACCAATTGAAGCGAGATAGGATTTGCAAAACTATCATCCTTTGCAATCTCCATGTCAAATTCCATAGTAGCCCCTGCCGGGAATGTCTCGTCTACGGAATAAGACATCACTGGAATAACAGCCCCTTTATTATTCTCAAGGTTTACAACTCCGTCTGCCACAGGAGCCACAAGGCTAACTGTGACGCCATCGGCATTCATCGGGGTATCCTGAGGATTTGTCTGCATGATGCCAAGATCGCTCTTGTCGTCGCAAGACACAAGACCCATGGCCAACAAAGCAGTGCAATATATTATAGTTTTTTTCATTGTTCTAAGATTTTAACCATTAGTTTAGTCGGCCTTTTCAAAATAAACCTTCATATCGTTGAGATCAACGGTCATCTTCATGCTGCCGCCGCCCCAATTGGTTATATTCCAGTTACCTTTACCTGCAACACAAGCTCCGGAATAGCTTCCATTTTCATCAAGCGCGATAGAAGCATTATCACCGTCGTCGGCATTTGCACCGACAGATGGAAGAGCTCCATTTTCGCCCCAGCTACCCAATTCGGTATAGAAACGGAATCCGGAAGAAGCATCTTCAGCAGACATGTTAACAACGCCTGAATATATCTTTGAACCAATTCCATTCTGAGGCTCACTGAGATATACAGCATTATTGTTGATATCCCAACCAGAAACCTGACCGATTACATACAACTTACCGGGTGCGCGGACAGCGAAGTAAGGTTTAACATTGAGTTTGATAACATTCGAATTGATTGAACTATAATCACAGTTAGGGATAAAAGCCCTTACTCTTACATAAACCTCACGGGCGGCTCCATTAAACTTATCCTTATCTTCTTCATCAGTAACTCCGTCAAGGGCGTTCATTGCTACGGAAAATTCATAACCGGAGCATATGATCTCCGCCTGTGTATTAACAGTGAGCAGAGACCTATAATCAGTAAACTCTTCCGTTTTACTAATTTGCACCTCATAACTCGTCACAACACCCATACCATAGTTCGGCTGGCTGACAGTAAGAACGATTTGAGAAGGTTCCCCGTCCGTTTCTTGCAACACGTATGTCTGAGAAGCCAATGCAGGAGTGTTAAGCACAAATTCTGTTGGTTCGTCCAGACGAGGTTGCGTATCCTCCTTGCAGGAGGTAAAGGTCGCTCCTATCATAAAAAGGAGCGCCATCATCAATGATATCTTTTTCATTTCTGAGCTTCGATTAAAAATAATATTTCTACAATATTAATACCCAGGATTCTGAGGATATGGCGATCCATAAGAATTAATAACCGATGTCGGAATCGGGAATATATCCATGTGGTCAGCTATACCAGCTCCTGTAGCGACATTGTTCTTCCAACTCCAATTGTATCGGGAACCAGTAAACATTCCGGCACGCACAAGGTCAGTGCGACGGTTGTTTTCCCAATAAAGTTCTCTGGCTCTTTCGTCAAGGAGGTTGTTAACTGTAAATTCGGCATCATTCCAACTGCCTACACCGGCACGCGACCTTACAACATTTACATAGGCGAGAGCGTCTGCCTTACTACCTACCCCACCACGGAGATTGGCCTCTGCCGCGGTCAGATAAATCTCAGCAAGACGGATAACGGGATAATCCGTTTCTGCAAAAGTTGCATAGGCAGAGATTCCATAATTATCAGGATTGTTCAAGTCATGCACTCCGACGCGCGGAAGGTCCGTTTCAGGATCTCTCCAACGAGGCATAGTGCCATCAGGGTTACAATTCACATTAGTGAATTTGATAGGCACGTACCCATCCTTATATGTAGAGAAGTCGGTATTCTGAATTTTAAATCCATCATTTTCTGTGAGCCACAAATATGCTCGTCCGTCATTGCTGACTCCGTTTGAGAAAGAAAATTTTTCCGAGAATTGCTGACGGGCATGCATACAAGTCCACTGTCCGTTGATACCATACCACCCGGGAACAGCGGTATTCTGGTCGCTGAGAGCAGCAAGAATCAAAAACGACGTTCCGCCATAACTCTGGGTAAGCCACACATTCTGAGAAGTGCCATCAGGCTGTGTGATCGTACCTTGGTATGCATAAGGGATGTTCCATAAAATCTCATTCTGCTCTTTCAAGCTTCCGCCGGGAGCAAACATGTCGTTGTTGCCGCAGAATACGGAAAGATAGTCCATGGCAAGACCAGACCCTTCAAAGCCGCCTCCTTTATGACGGTTAATGACAGCCTGGCAATGATCCCAACATTTCTGCCATTCTGCAGTACCGGTCCACACTTCAGCATTCAGATAAAATTTGGCAAGGAGAGCTTCAACTGCATCTTTTCCAATACGTCCATACACACCGGATTCATTGAAATTTGCAAGGACATCCTCAAGATCTTCGGTGACAGTTTTGAAAAGATCCTCTCTCTTAATATAGGGTGGTTCTTCGCCTGTAAGCTGGGTATCCCATGCATAAGCGGCATTACCGAAAAGGTCGATGATATAAAAATAGCTCAAGTCTCTCAATGCACGCGCCTCCAATACAAACTGATCTAAATCAGCCTGCGAAACTTGGTTTTCTCCGTTTCCTGTAGAAATGCCATAGTCTCCAAGAGAACGAGACAGACGAATGAAGTCGTTGCAAACAGCGATATGCGTGTAGAGACGAGAATATGTACCAAATATATTTTCATTGCTGGAGCTCCAAGTGCCTGTGCAGAGGTCAAAGACTCCTGAATCCTTCCATATCCAGTTACACTCGTCTGTAGTGAATTCATTAAGCATGAATATGGCACGACTCCAACAACTACGACCATTATCAAGACCGGATATGTCTGACGATCCAGAACCGCCTTGACCGGATATAGCTATACCGCTATAGCATTTTCCAAGAGCTCCGCCGATATACTCTCTCGGGTTTTCAGCGAACTTGTCTGGAGTAAGTTCAATTGGATTTTTAGGCATCTGATCAAGATCGCCAATACAAGATGTCAGACCGGCAGTGATGACCATCAAACCTAAAGCATATTTATTGATATTTAGTTTCATACGATTTCTGTTTTATCGGAATAATAATTAGAAAGTTGCGATTACACCGAGAGTAAACGACACAGGACGAGGATAAACATTATTGTCGATACCTGAGAACACCTCTGGGTCAAGACCACGGTATTTTGTAATTACAAACGGATTCTGAACCGCGCCATATAAACGAAGATTCAAGTTATTATCGATAAGATTAGGCCATGTATATCCAACGGTTATATTGTCACATCTAACAAAGCCGGCATTCTCAAGCCAATAATCACTCATATAAGTATTGGTTGTCTGACCTCCCTGGAAATAATAGTCAGCTACAAGAAGGTTGCTCAAGCCAATACGATAAGTCTCGCTCAAAGTCGTGTTGCCTGCAAGGGCATTGTTATAAACATAGTTGCCGATAGAAGCACGAAGTTGCATGCTAAAGTCCCAGTTCTTATATGAAATGCTATTGTTCCACGACATTGTCACCTTTGGGTCTTTTGAATGCTTGATAACAAGATCGTTGGAGTCAATCTGTCCATTGCCGTCCTGATCGACGTAGGCTCCTTCGATAGGTTCTCCGTTGGAATCGTAAACCTGCTCATAAAGGAGATAGGAATAAGCTGGATAACCCACCTGATGAACCTGAACTGTATTGCCGTTACCGCCGGCTATACCACCAATCTGGACATAAGTGCCTTCGTTGTTTAGTTTGGTGATTTCGTTCTTATTCCAGGCTACATTAAAGCTTGTATTCCATGTAAAATTGTCTGTATCGATTACGCGTGCTCCAATAGTTGCTTCAACACCGATATTGCGGAGAGATCCGATGTTTTGATCAAGCATGTTGGTGGTGAACGCACCTGGAGTAGCAGTGACGAATGCAAGAAGGTCTTTCGAATCGCGGAGATACCAGTCGAGAGCAAGAGTCAGACGATTGTTCCACCAGCCCAAATCAAGACCAACGTTCCAAGTGGTTGTGGTTTCCCATTTAAGATTGGCATTATATCCACGGGGATAATATGTATTGGAAATCAGATGTCCCGAACCATCGACATACGAACCGGTCCACATATTCGGATAATATGAGCCATCGGTGCTCTGCTGGTATATAGGCATGTATGGGAAATATCCACCAACCGACTGCTGACCTGTCTTACCCCATCCAAGACGTAGTTTAAACTCGTTCATATCCTGGGTAAGGTTTTCCATGAAAGGCATGTTATTGATTTTCCATCCAAGCGCAACAGATGGGAAAATACCCCAACGGTTGTCTTTTGAGAAACGGGATGTTCCGTCGTCACGGAGAGTAAATGTCAAAAGGTAGGTATCCTTAAATGAGTAATTAAGACGTCCGAAGAAAGACACAAGCATCAGGTTACCGCTATAATAGGGGAAGATGCTTCCGGAAGCGGTGCCGACCTTACTTTCCGATGCAGGGTCGATCTCAAGACGACCTCCATTATTTTCAGGAGCCTTGAATCCGGGTGTCAGATAAATGGTGCCGTTATTCTTGCTCATATTGTCGAAACGCTGCCAAGAGTAGCCGAGCATTACATCCACATTCGAAGCAATGGCTTCAAATTCATTTTTATAATTCAAATAAAAGTCAAGAAGGGTGTTACGGTTGAGATTACGGCTCCAATAGTATGTACCGGCACCATTACGGTCGGGAGACTCCTTCCAGGATGTAGGAGAATTTTGGAAAAGAGTGTTATGGTTCTCCGATTTCGTCACATCATAACCAAGGTTAAGGTTGGCATGAAGCTCGGGAAGGAAATGGAAAGAATAATCAAGTTGGAGATTACCGTTCGAACGCCACACATTGCTATAGTTGTTGCGGTCTTCAATCATTGCAACCGGATTGAGGGATGCATTGACGTTGAATGCCTGGTTGGCACCGACAATAGTGGTAAATCCATTATAGAAATATGGGAATTGGTCGTTTCCTGTAGATGTTAATGTGTATACAGGAAGCGTCGGGTTGAAAGACACAGCAGAACCTATAGAGCCTTCGTTTGTCCAATTATTACGAAGATAATATCCCTTTACATTGGCATTGACAGAAAGATGATCGTTAAAAAATTTCGGAGTGAGGTTGACACCTGCCGTCACACGTTGCATCCGGCTTTCCTTAAGGATACCTTCATTTGAAGTATATGAACCGCTAACACGATAGGGAAGGAATCCAACTGTGCCGCCCACACTTAAATTATAGTCCTGGGAGAGTGTAGTGCGAAGCACTTCTTTCTGCCAATCTGTATTGGCATTGCCAAGTGCAGCTGCTGCCTCGGAATCGGCACCCCAATAGTCACGGATAACTTCGCTAAATTGTCCGGCATCCATTACATCCCATTTCTTACGCGGAGTTTCAAGTTTAAGGCTTGCAGAGAAATTCACCTGCGGACGTCCGCTCTTACCTTTCTTAGTATTGATGATGATGACACCGTTTGATGCACGGCTACCATAAATGGCGGTTGCGGAAGCATCCTTTAGAATAGTCATGCTCTCGATATTATCAGGTGCAATCATAGAAAGAGGATTCGCCATACCATCAATATCTCCGGTCACAAGAGGCACACCGTCAAGCACGATAAGAGGGTCATTCGAGGCATTAAGAGAAGCGCCGCCACGAATACGGATTGTAGCACCTCCTTCCGGACTACCACCGGAGGAAGTAACAACCACACCGGGGCTTGCGCCGGTAAGAAGATCTTGTGCTGAAGTTGAAATTCCCGCATCAATCTCATTAGGATTGATGACAGCTACCGAGCCGGTGGCGTCTGATTTCTTTACGCTACCATAGCCGATGACTACTGTCTCGGCAAGCATCGTGGCATTTTCTTTCATAGTTACCTTGATCTCTGTGCGACCGTTGACCGCAACCTCAAGAGGATCATAGCCTACATAACTTACCACCAATGTGGCATCGGGAGCTACACTCAGCGTGAAATTGCCGTCGATGTCTGTCGCCGTACCGTTGGATGTGCCTTTTTCCATTACGGTAGCGCCTATCAATGGTTCGCCGGTCTCATCATCCACATATCCATGGACAGTGATCTTCTGCGCGAAGCCTGGAAGTGCGAGACCCAGCAGTAATGCCATAGTCATCCACAACTTCCTGTTCAGATGAAAACAGATGTTCTTCATGCAAGAATAATTTAGTTGTTTTTAATTAATTATTTTTATCTAAATTTTATTTAATCTGACAGGAGCTTTTCACAAATCTGTAGAATGCACACCAGGCTTGGCGGATAAAAATTGAGCGGTCTGTCCGTATCATAATCCATTAAGCTATTTCGATATTCTTCAGATAGTTAAGCTATTTTATAGACATTTGCCTTTTTATTTTTCATGGATTTTTACGAGTTGTGTTCAGGCTCTTGAGAGTTTTCCAGGCTACAATTCGTTAAAAATCATCGCAAATGTAAGAATTAAATTTTCTTTACTAATATAAACTCACGCAAATTAACATTGTTAATTAATATTTTTAACTGTTGTGTTTTTTCACATATTGCAAACCAACGTACGAAACCGGACATAATTTACCGCCAAGAAGATTTGACCTTCCGGCTGACGGATATAACGTTGAATATGATTATCAAAACTGTAATAACAATTGCCGCGAGCATTCCCTGCCACCAGCCACCGGTTTCCGCTCCCAGCCCCACCAAGGCATCCACATAACATGATCTCATTACGACGACACATGCTACTGCAAGAACACACGCGCATACCGAAGCTGCGACCACTATCCTTACATATGGGGCGGCAACCTCTTTCAACGGGCATCCCAACATAAGGAGGGAATGTAGTTTATCCCGGTTTTTCTCCATAAGCAGCGACATCGAAAGGAGCAAAATGAAAAACGAAAGGACCGTGATTACCATACCGACTCCCAAAACAATACCTGTCACCACCTTCAGCAGATATGAAGCCGACGACCCGCTCTTGTCGCCCGCCACTTCAAGATCATGCTCATCAATATAATCCTTAATGGCAACGTCGCCCGGACTGCTAACGTCTATAATCAGTCTTGACGGATTCTCTTCACTTTTCCCTGCCCCCAACACAGAATTGCTCCACTGCATAAAATTTTCAGGTACAAGAATAGTGTTAAGCCTGTTGGAAAAGCCCACAACCCTCCCCTGCATTCGCTTCGTCCGGCTTCCGTCTTCGGAAGATAGACTTAAAGTAAGGGGGATACCCGACATGATGTTTTCCGACATCTGTGGCAATCCCGCAGACGAGGCAAAACCGAAATTATAGAGTGTGAGGTAATCTTTCGAAATAATAATGGGCACTATCTCATCACCTTCCCTAAACTGCCAGTCCGCACCTTTGACATCGACAAATGCGTCTGGTATCGACTCAAAGAAGAGCATGGTCGACATTCCCCTGCCCCCTTGGTCTACAGATGCCCATACCCTGTAGTCTGTGGAAGAGAAACCTCCCACGCCACGCACCCACGGCTGTCTTTTTATATCCTCTATTTCATTTGCAGAAAATTCGGAACTCCCTCCGTCCCAAAGATTTGAAGCCGTAACCTTTTTATTGACCACCAGATAGTCCGTCTTAATAAAACTGTCGTCTGACGCCCATAATGAACGGGCATCCACATAAAACTGCAAACCTCCGGCAATAATCGCCAAGCCAATAAAGTTGGAAAGCACAAAACCGGCGATGCGCGCCGTAGAGGTGTTCTTTCGCAATAGTTTTGAAATCAATTTCATAATTACAAGCGCAGATTAATGGTGTCTGACAAAAAAAGCGGATTCCCTACAGAAGTGGAAATTATACCCGCACCCTGCGAATCAGCAACTTCCTGAATAATCTTTGCCGCCTTCCGGTTGTTATCCTCGTCAAGATGGCTCACAGGCTCGTCAAGAAGTATGAAATCAAACGGCTGGCAGACAGCCCTGATTATCCCTACTCTCTGCTGTTGACCGATCGACATCCTCCCTACAGGATAATCACGGCGCGAATCTATGCCTAATTCATGAAGCCATTCTTCGATCATAGTTTCAGGCACATGATTCGTCAATGAATTTTTCAGCTGAATATTTTGAAGCGCAGTCAATTCAGGGAATAATGATAGTTCCTGAGGAAGATAAGCTAAATTATTGCGTCTTAGACGCTGCCAACCGTTGATACCGATTCCGGAAACATCACTGCCGTTAAATTTGAGGGTTCCTTCATAATCTATACGTGCACCATAGATATAAGAGCACAATGAGGATTTGCCCCCTCCGCTCGCCGCCTCCACAAGATACCTGCACCCGCGTTTAAAGACAAGGGATGTTTTCCAGACATCGGATGGAGGGATGCTTTCCGACACAAATACGCGCGGAAGCATCCCATCCAATTCTATCGTCTCGACCTTATCAATCATTCGACCGCTCATTTCTTCGTATCGTTCTCTATAAACGAAAGAAACATGTTTTTCGACTGATCATTGCTCACCGCAATGATGTCACACTTCAATCCGTTACCCTGCGGGACAAGAGTGAGGGCAAGAGTATTTACAAATACCGGAACGTTGTCCAATCCTGCAACCTGAGGGTTTATAACCATTCCAAGAATAGAACCTTTCAGATAATCTGCAGCCTTGTCAACTTCGAGATTTCCTGTCAGTGAGCCATTCGACACCCTCACAAGCTTTCCGTCTTTCCTGGTCGCTCCAAAAGCCGACAGTTCCGTCATGAACTCACGAGAAATTTCTCCGTCTGTGGTGACAACCCCACTGAAAGACTTCTCGTCGCTGTCAAGATTGCCACATGCCAAGGCGACAGTCCCGTCTATAGGTTTGATCATTTCCGTGATCGAACTGAGCATGGCGCCCCCGATCTTTTCCAATTTCTTTGTGAAGTCTTTGGTGATTGTCATTGCAACCAGCAGTTCTGCATGGTCTCCGAGACTTTTCACAGTTGAAAGATCCACCTTGGATGTTGGCAATAGATATTTGGCATTCTCCCCCTTTGTGTTCAGCACGCTTACAGAACCGACAGTCTTCCCTTTTTGGAAATCAAGGTTGAAGGAAAGAGCCGAGGCATCTTCAAACACGGCATTCATAAACATGCTTGCCGATGAAAGCTGATTAAAGGAAAAACCTTGTTTTGAGAATGCTTTTATGTCGCCCCAGCCTACCACGTCTGCCGTCATCGTGGCTATGGAAGAAGCAAATTCATTCTTCATGAAACTTTGGTTATCTCCCAGGTTTGCATAATTGGCAACTGCCTTGGCATCGATTGTGTTGTAGGAAGATACACATATCCATGTCTGCGCTCCTTTTATCGCAATATTTCCGCATGTGCGCACCCCGTCTCCGGAATCTTCAAACTGGCCTCCGCTTTGACTCACCACAAACTCTTCGAATTTCTTTGTGTCGGCAAGCGACGCCGTAACATAACTGTTGTACGCATCCATAAAATAGACTGCCACCGAGGGGTCTATACCGCTTTCACCATCAAGAATCAGCTTCAGCGCACGGCGATTGGAATCCTTCTCGTCTTTACGGCTTTCAATCCAGGCACTCACCTCATTCCCCGGAGTAATGTCTGATCCATCTACCTTGCATCCGGCTTTCTCAAGCATCGATTTGAGATTGATTCCGGCAACTATACCCGAAGAGGATGGCACAGTGGCAAGAAGATCGCGGGTGTCGGCGGTCTCTTTCTGACAAGAGTTTAAGACAGGCATCAAGAATGCCAACATAGTTATAAGAGCCAGACGGACCGGCTTCAAAAAAATTGCATTTTTATTCATAGATTATTTACTATTTGATTTACAAACTTACAGATTGCAACCCTTTGGATTACACATCGGCAAAATTAACTAAAAAATTTAATCTTTCCCCAAAATAATTTTGACTCTTTAACGATTATGGTTAACTTCGCGGAAAATACAAAATTTGTCTTTAAAATATGATACAGATTTCTCAGCGCATTCAGGCATTGGCTCCCTCAGCCACTCTCGCCATGTCGCAAAAGAGCGCAGAATTGAAAGCTGCGGGCGTAGACGTGATCAACATGTCGGTCGGAGAACCTGATTTCGACACTCCTGATTTCATCAAGGAGGCTGGTAAAAAGGCTATCGACGACAACTTCTCCCGCTATACTCCCGTGCCGGGTTATCTTTCCCTTCGTAAAGCTATTGCAGGCAAACTCCTCCGTGAAAACAAAATCGAGTTCGCACCTGAGCAGATTGTGGTCGGCAACGGTGCAAAACAGGAGCTTTGCAATGTGCTCCTCGCATGTATCAACCCCGGTGATGAAGTGATTATCCCGGTTCCGGCATGGGTAAGCTATGTCGAGATGGTGAAGCTCGCTGAGGGTGTCACCGTAGAGGTGTATGCCGGCGTGGATCAGGATTTCAAGATCACCCCTGAGCAACTTGAAAAAGCTATCACTCCAAAGACCCGCATGATAATGCTCAACTCCCCTTCCAACCCAACCGGAAGTATCTACAGTTATGATGAGCTCAAAGGTCTTGCAGAAGTGCTTGCAAAATACCCTGACATTATCATTCTCGCCGATGAAATCTATGAGCATATCAATTTCGTTGGGGAAGTGCACAGCATCTCAGAGTTTGAATGCGTACGCGACCGCGTAGTCATCATCAACGGCGTGTCGAAAGCGTATGCCATGACCGGCTGGCGTATCGGCTATATGGCTGGTCCGCTCGCTATCGCCAAGGCTGTCACCAAACTTCAGGGTCAATACACCTCCGGCTGTTCCTCTATCGCGCAGAAAGCTGCCGAAGCGGCATACAATGGTCCGCAGGAATGTCTCGAGACAATGCGTCAGGCATTTGAGCGCCGTCGCGACCTCATTGTGGAGCTTGCAGGTCAGATTCCCGGCTGGGTGATCAACAAACCTCAGGGTGCATTCTATCTGTTCCCCGAAGTTTCTTCTTTCATCGGCAAGAAATATGGCGACCGCGAGATCAAATGCAGCGGTGACTATGTGATGTATATCCTTGAGGAGGCTCATGTGGCATGTGTCGACGGCGCGGCGTTCTGTGCTCCTGGCTACATGCGACTCAGCTACGCCACCTCCGACGACAACATCCGCGAGGCGATGCGCCGCATCAAGGAAGCTTCCGCAAAACTCGTCTGAATTTCTTAAAACACTTCTTATTTACTACATAAGCATTTCCACTAAGGAGCCGGTTGACACACATGTTTCAGCCGGCTACTTTATTACTTTTGCATTCTAAGAAATTGTTTAAATTTATTTGTCGAAGGAATTGAGAGGATTTGTCGAGCATATTTTTTGATATTTATGAAGGAGTTATAGGGGTCTATAATGACTGA